>JAIPBM010000002.1 GCA_021739695.1 Flavobacteriales bacterium
GCTTTGCCAAGTGGAACTTGCTGCGTTATAAAAGAAGAAACAATCTATGTCTGTATCGTAAACGAGAAGTCCTTGTGCTGGAGAAAGTATGCCTAAACGCTGAATGGAATTCAATCGTGGGACCAACATTCCCTTTTCGGTAGACGACACATCCAGCACAGAACTTTGGTCGGGAGTTGTAGTTCCGATACCTACGTTATTGTCTTGGGCAAGGCTACCATAAGCATTGACCGTCAAGAATATTCCAAGTAGAATCTGCTTTTTCATGCCTAAATATTGAACTATTTTTTGGATTGTCTTCCAGTGTAGTAGAATCCTTCGGCAATGATGCACCTGAGCGATATCTCCAATCCACCTTGAAAAGTGGTTGCCTGACGAAGTTTGGACACATTCACATCATAGCTTACACCCATCCGCATGAAAAGGTACTCCACGCTTACAATCGGTGTAAGTGCATCGCCCCATCTATAAGTGAGACCCATGCTCATTGCGCCTCCTTTTATAAATCCCGTTACCCTTGCTGCATCTTTAAACAAAAAGCGATAGGATGCACCGAAAACAGCTTCAGTTGAAGGGCCTTGAAGTTGGAAAAGGAACATGGGAACGATGTAACTTCTTCCGCTTCCAACTCCCATCATGGCATCTGCATGAATCGTCCATCGCATATGAAGATGGTCGTCTTGCGACAGGTTGAATTTTTGGACAGGTCTATTCAGATGGAAAAGACCAGTTCCTGCACGTATTTGAAGATCGCGAAACGGCCCTGCACCGTCAGGCTTATTCAAATTCCAGGAAAATCCCAAGGATACATCTGGAGAAATGAACGAATTGAAAGAACTTACTTCGCCTGATCCAATTGTAGGGTCGTAATTATCTCCATCGTATTGACTGCCCCAGATGGCGTTGCTCATATCCACACCTCGGTATAGAATTCCACTTTGAATTCCAGCAGTGATGAACTGTTCCCTCGTCAGATTTAATGTGCTTGCGAGGCTGATAAGTGCAGATGTTGTGTGCAAACCGAGATCGCCCGCATCGTCCCTATAGGCCGCTAATCCCACGGCAAGACTGGCCTTCTTTTTCAATTTCTTTGGAGTGATACGATGATCATAATTCAGTCCAAAGGTTCTATAAGGCGCATCTACCGTTGCCCATTGATCTCGGTAGTTCACAATCACCCGCGCAGTCCCATCAAACACACCTGTCAAACCCGGATTTAGAAGCAGTGGCGTTTCGGTGAATTGCACAAAATGAACGTCTTGTCCACAAACGACCATCGTAACAAAAATGAGCAGATATGTGAAGAGAAATCTCATCTCAATAGTGTGACATTTCCTTTGGATACCAATTCGCCTCCAGCAGTAATGACATAGACAAACACCGCACTGTTCATAGCCTGACCTTTAAAAGTACCGTCCCAACCACGATCTATTTCGGTCGATTCGAACACACAATTTCCCCAGCGGTCGTAGATTTTCATCTCATAATCAAATGGTTCAGTTCCACGAGGTTTAAAAACATCGTTGCGACCATCCTGATTGGGAGAGAAGACATTTGGCACGAACAGATCTGTGGCCAACGCAGCTAGTGCAATTTCGGGTGTACTGAAATCCCAATCTGGCGTTTTGAAGGAAATCAACTCTGGGCCAGAACCGAGCAACGGACCGGCCAAGGTTCCAGTGTTTTCATGCCACAGATCTGATTCTAAGTGTGCCAACGTTTCAAAAAAACCATCTTCCGTTTCTTCATAAAAAACTGTTATTGCCCCTGCTGAAGAACCTTCAGTGCGCTGCATATCGTGGTAAAAAATCGGATTCACGTAGTACAATTCAGAACCCCGTTGTGTTGAATTGGGTGTCGGACCAGGAACGTATCGAACTTTAAAGGTGTTGTCACCACCATTCGGTGCAATGGTTATGGGCCTGATTTTGAAATTATTTATGGTACTACCGACAGGGAAAAAATAATCTTGTTGGCTATTGGTCTTCCTAGACAGACCTCCGCCTGCATTGGCACTCACAAAACCTTGATCGTGCAGCGCAAGAACGGTTGGAGCAGCGGTGTTTGTGTGATAGACGGTATTTGTTCCAGCAGAAAGTTCTCGATCGGTGAGGTCAAGCGTGCCACCGGTTGTGATATCTTGAAGCATGTATTTTATTCCCGTTCCAACCAACGTCAAATTATAGAAATTGAGTTGCTGTGAACCCCTTAGAAACTGGTCATCTCCATAAAGTTCAAATAGACTTTGACCAGGTTGCATTTGGCCATTATTCTCTATGTCGTTCTGCACGCGATAAATCCCAGAATTCGTTCCCCCTGCCAAAAGGCCATCGTTCAAGATACTTCCTTCAACTACCAACTCTCCAGCGTTTGACAGTTGTCCTGCGGCATTTTGCATTCCACCTTCAGCAAAGATTACCTGACAACCTGGGTTAATTCTGATGTCAGTTCCTTTATTGATCACAAACTCGGTCTGGCCACTCACAACGAATGGCAGAACGAACAGAATGATATGAAGCAGATGTTTCATCAGTTTATCCTTCTCCAAAAAATGACGGCAACGTTATCTGGTCGTGTTTCGCTAGCAGTTGTTCCAGTAGCCGCACCATTCACGCTAACATTCAATGCATGAGTATGGTCAGGCAATGTATGTTGATGATTTGGGCCGTTACTCGTAGGGCGCTGCTTGATCCAATGTCGGTGTGCATACAAATCTGTATTATGTGTATGAGAGCCGTCAGCGGTTATCGTGTGATTATGATTCATACAGTTATCACCTAAACGACCAAGGAAGTTTCCAACTGTTTCGTCTCCATTAAAGGTGCTTCCACAAGTGCTTCCGTTGTTTCCAGCTGATGACATGTTCCATGCGTCTCCATCTAAATTGTCATCATAAGGAATCCAAATATTACCTGAGTAGGGATTTGCCCCAGAAGTCGACCCACTATGATTGTGACTTCCTGCAGAAGAGCTTGCACGGCTGGTGTAGTCGGAAGCCGTTCCATTTACCCCGCCCCACCAGAATGAGCCATCAGAAATGGTATTTCCTTGACCGTCTCCATTTCCAGTTCCTGCTGAATACTGTCTCGAATCCTCAATACTCCACCAACCACCCCAATCGTGCGTATGGGCTCCAGATGCTGATGTATTCAACACTCCTGAACCGGCTGTAGAACCCGTGACAGAATGGGTGTGGTCTTGAAACGCGTCAGATTGCACCGCCCCTGTCAATGCACCAGCTGTAGAAACGTTTGCACCTCCACCTCTTGCTCGAATAAAGCTGCCGTTGGAAATGTCAACAAATACCCAAACCGTATTCGGATAGATAACGTTCGGGTCAGCAGCCTGAGACCACTGTATGTACGTAGATCCGATTGGAGGTGTATTGATATTCAACCATGCAAATCCGTTATATACCTCCATCGAACCAAGATCTGTATTCCACCGCATTGCACCTGTAGGGATTGTGCCGGTAGGTCGTTGCGCAGAAGTTCCCGCAGGCACGCCCAACGCATCTGTGGTGGCAATTTGAAATGATACCGTAGCAGTAGTCGTACCAACACCAATGTTGTTAGTATTTGGGTCGTTGTACAGATTGCTTGTCGCTTCCCATGTAGTTCCGTTATGCCTCAACGTTTGGCCAATGGTTCCTGAAGCAATTGATCCCGAAGGGCCAGTTACTCCGGTAGGACCAGCGGGGCCAGTATTTCCTTGTGAACCTGTCGGTCCAAGAAGTCCTTGTGGACCCTGAGGACCAGTAGAACCAGGCGATCCTTGAGCACCAGTTGGGCCTGCAGGACCGGTTGACCCATTCGGTCCGATCAAACCTTGTGGTCCAGTAGGGCCTACGACTCCTTGAGGACCTGCCGCTCCCTGTGGACCTGTTGCTCCGACACTTCCCGATGGCCCAATAGCTCCAGTTGATCCGGTCAAACCAATTGGACCCTGAGCGCCCACTGCTCCAGTAGAACCTTGTGGCCCTGCGGGTCCAGTGGCTCCTTGATTACCGGTTGGCCCTTGCGGTCCAATCGGACCTGTTGGACCCGGAAGTCCAGCACCCGTGGGGCCGACCGCTCCGGCAGGACCGGTTGCACCCACTGGGCCAGTTGGACCCTGAATTCCTGCGCCTGTTGGACCGGTTGCCCCAGTGAGGCCTATAGAGCCTGTCGCACCTGCTACTCCTGGGTTTCCTGTAGGGCCTTGCGGACCTGTTGGGCCAGCTAAACCAATCGGACCAGTTGCCCCTTGATTTCCAGTAACTCCCTGAGGACCTGTAGGGCCAGTCGGACCAGGTAATCCTGCTCCTGTCGGACCAATCAACCCTTGTGGGCCAGTTGCACCATCGATACCATTAGCTCCTGCGACCCCAGTCGGGCCTGTCGGGCCAGGTAATCCTGCTCCTGTCGGACCAATCAACCCCTGTGGGCCAGTTGCACCATCGATACCATTAGCTCCTGCGACTCCAGTCGGACCTATCGGTCCTGCGGCTCCTTGTGGACCAGTTGCGCCAGCAGGGCCAGCTGGTCCAATTGCGCCTGTGACACCGGGCGCACCATTCAATCCTGCAGCTCCTGCTGGACCGGCCGGTCCAGCTGGCCCAGCTGATCCAGGTGGGCCTTGCGGTCCTGTTACACCATTCACGCCTTGAGTGCCATTAACCCCGGGAGGGCCTTGTGGTCCGGTAGGTCCTGTTACTCCATCAACACCGATCGTTCCGGCAATGCCTTGCGGACCTGTAGGTCCTTGTGGACCTTGAGGGCCCATTGGACCAATTGCTTCCACCCAAACTGTTCCATCAAAATACCAGAATGACTGAGTACTTAAATCATAAACCAGCAACCCAGTTGCAGGAGAAGAAATCGCCAATTTTTCAGTGGTGGTCATTCTCGTGACCAAGAATCCCATATCGTTTGCTTGCAGCTCCAATAAGGCAGACGGGTCTGGGTTCAAAGTTCCTACACCCATGTTAGGTTGCTGTGCCTGAACTTCAGCGAGAAGAACCAAACTGAAGATGGTTGATATAACGTGTTTCAATTTCATTTTTGTTAGAATGCGCTTCCTCCACCTTGTGCTGATGCTGGGCGCTGGTCGTCAGTCATTTCAATTTTCACAAACAGTACATCCACGCTCCAATCTTCATCGCTTGGGCTTTCCAGATCTCCTTTAAACCACCATGTTCCTCCACTGGTATACATTCTCGACCTTGTAGAATGCGAATCTCCGTCATCGCCTGTTGGGTAAAACCCAGCAACCCAAGCAACATAATCCGTGGTAGAAACACCTGTATTCTTATTCGGATTATCGCAATTATTACAGTAGAATCGTCTTAGCATAAATGGTTTGGCTCCATCAACCCAAACATCTCCGCTAGATAAAACACGCATACGTTCAGTTGCCGAAGTATTGACATTCAGTGCTTGATTATCGGTTGTACCGAGGAAATTGTTGGTGGGGTTGGTTCCTCCATTTCCAGCTAACACCCAAGCTGCTTGTGTTGCGCTCAAAGTAGAAGACGGGTCTGTCACACTTAAGATGCCGTTTGCATCCATTGCAATAGCGGTGTTGAAGCTTGGAGGTCCCACCGGACCCGTGGGCCCCGCAATTCCAACAGGTCCTTGTGGTCCAGCCGAGCCGACAATCCCGACTGCTCCTTGAGGACCGGTAGCACCAATGGGACCCGCTGCACCAAGAACTCCAACAACTCCTTGTAAACCAACAGCACCGACTGGCCCCTGTGATCCGGTCGGGCCAGTAATTCCAACAACTCCAACAATACCTTGAGGGCCAGTAATTCCTAAATTTCCTTGCGGCCCTTGGGGTCCGGTGACACCAACTGGGCCAATCGGCCCTACAATATTCGAGGACAAGCCGGTAGGTCCTTGTGGTCCGATGGGTCCTGTAATCCCAACAATTCCGACTGGTCCTTGTGGACCCGTAGGACCAAATGGCTGAACCCATTGTATACCGTCAAAATACCAGAAACCAACCGTGGTCACATCAAATACAAGCAGTCCATTCGTTGGATTCGGAATCATCTGTCGCTGCGCGCTGGTCATTCTTGGAATAAGCACGCCTTTATCAACGGACGATAGTTCCAATTGAGCCGTTTGATCCGGTGTCAATGTTCCAATACCAACCCTCTGCTGCGCCATCGCTGGCATCAGCAAGAATAATAGAGCCGTTATGGAAATCAGCAGCTTCATCAAAATCCTGTTCCTCCTCCGTTTGATGACCCAGGGCGTTGGTCATCTACTATTTCCACCTTAATGAAAACGACATCTACACTCCAGTCTTCACTGTTCGCACCTTCGGTATCGCCCTTAAACCACCAAGTTCCACCATTTGCATACATTCTTGCCCGTGTACTTTCCGTATCGCTATTACTGGTTGGATAGAAACCACCGATCACCGCGATATAATCTGCTATGGACACTCCGGTATTTCGGTTCGGGTTATCGCAGCCATTGCAATAAAACCTTCGAATTTGAATGGGTTTGGCCCCATCAACCCAAACATCTCCATTGCCCAAAACACGCATTTTCTCTGTACTGTTGGTTCGGATTACCAAGGGTTGATTGTCTGTGGTTCCAATGAAATTAGTGGCTGGATTTGTGCCAGAATTTCCTGTGGTCAACCAACTTCCCGAAGTGGTGGTAAGCGTTCCACCATCGTCCGTCAGACTGTATGTTCCATCGGGATTAGAGGTAAATGAAAGATTATAGCTAGCGGAACCTGATGGTCCAACCGGGCCTTGAATCCCTTGCAGACCTGTAGGGCCAATCGGACCTTGAATTCCCTGCGGGCCAGTTGCACCAACCAACCCTTGCGGGCCGGTTGGCCCCTGCGACCCCTGTGCTCCTGTTGGCCCTTGGATTCCTTGAATTCCTGTTGGACCCTGTGGACCCTGAGACCCTTGCAATCCTTGTGGGCCGGTTGGTCCAATGGGTCCTTGAATGCCTTGAATTCCCGCTGGGCCTTGAAGGCCCTGAGGACCTGTTGGACCTGGAACAAAAGAATCAGCTCCCGGTGGTCCTACTGGACCTTGGATTCCCTGCGGACCTTGAGGACCTTGAGGGCCTGTCGGACCCGTTGGCCCCAAGGCCTCAATCCATTGCGTTCCGTCATAATACCAGAACGATTCAGTAGTGATGTCAAATATGAAAAGTCCTTGTGCAGGACTGGAAATGGCATTCTTCTGCGCAGATGTCAATCGGGGAAGCAGCACGCCTTTATCTGTGCTTTTCACCTCCAGAATAGCAGATGGATCAGGCGTTAGCGTTCCAATACCCATGTTGTCCTGCCCAAAAACGGAGCAAGAAATCATCAACCAAAAAAAGGTCAGTCGTAAAGTAAACTTCATAATCTCGGGGTTGAGAAGGCATGAAGGTAATAGAATGTCAACAGATTTCACGAAACTGATAACGCAAAATCAGGTTGATGGCTGCTTACCAATCAAGCAGCCAAGCGAAGATCAACGGAGCTACAATCGTAGCATCCGATTCAACGATGAATTTAGGTGTGTTAATATCCAATTTTCCCCAGGTGATCTTCTCGTTTGGAACGGCTCCAGAGTATGAACCGTAGCTCGTTGTGCTGTCAGAGATCTGGCAGAAATAACTCCAAAAAGGAATATCAGTCATTTCAAGATCTTGGTAAAGCATTGGTACTACACAGATTGGGAAATCGCCTGCAATTCCACCACCAATTTGGAAGAATCCAACTCCTTTCCCACTCGAATTTTGGATGTACCAATCTGAAAGCCACATCATGTATTCGATACCCGATTTGATAGTGGATGGGTTCAGCTCGCCTTTGTAGCAATAAGAAGCAAAGATGTTTCCCATCGTACTGTCTTCCCAACCTGGACAGATGATGGGTAGATTGCGTTCGGCAGCCGCCAGCATCCACGAATTCTTCGGGTCGATCTGGTAGTATTGTTCGAGGTCTCCGTTCAGAAGAATCTTGTACATGTATTCGTGCGGAAGGAATCGCTCACCCGCATCCTGCGCATCTTTCCACACTTTAAAAATGTGCTTTTGCAATCTGCGAAAAGCCTCTTCTTCTGGAATACACGTATCTGTAACTCTATTAAAGCCATTTTCTAAAAGGTCCCATTCGTCCTGCGGAGAAAGATCTCTGTAATGCGGAACGCGCTTGTAATGATCGTGCGCCACCAAGTTCATCAGGTCTTCTTCCAAATTGGCACCCGTACATGAAATGATGTCCACTTTTCCTTGGCGGATGATCTCTGCCAACGAGCGGCCCAATTCAGCTGTGCTCATCGCGCCAGCCAGTGTTATCATCATTTTTCCGCCTTCCGCCAAATGGGTTTCATAGCCTTTGGCTGCGTCCATCAATGCGGCTGCGTTGAAATGTCGGAAGTGCTCTTCTGCAAACTTGGAAATCGGTCCTTTCATAGTGGTTTCGAATTACGAATTGGGCGCGAATATCCGAAACGAAGTTCAGCGGAGCTAATTACGAATTGGGGAAAAATGAAAAAGGGTAAAACGAAAAACGTGTTAGAAACTTTCCTGATTAACATTTCAATGCGTTCCATCTTGAAACGGTAAAAGCCAACCTTTGCCTTGTGTCAACATTCACGTTCCTTTTGGTGCTTATCAGTGCGCTGCTGCATGCATCTTGGAACTTTATCGCCAAGAAGCACGCAGGCAATTACAGCATCATTTACCTCTCTTTCTTGGTCAGCTCCATCGCAACTGGACTTTTGTCTATTCCTTTTCTAGCCGATATGGAGTTAAACCCAACGCTGATCACGCTTTTGGTGACCAGCGGTGTGCTGCATGCGATCTACGGTTTCGTGCTCACTTTTACGTATAAGAATGGCGACATCAGCACACTTTATCCGATTGTGAGAGGAAGCGGAATTGCTGGTTCGGTATTGCTTTCGCTGATCATCTTACACGAATTCCTAAATGGCATTTCCGCCTTCGGTGTTCTTTTGGTGATGACAGGAATTGGCGTCCTTTCGTACAAAAGGAACCGCGCAGCCACATCGCCAAAAGGCATTTTCCTCGCTTTGGTCTGCGGAGGGTTCATCATGAGCTACACCATCATCGATAAATTACTGGTTGCTGATATTCACCCGATTCCCGTTTTGGCAGCATCGCAGATCATTTCCACTTTTCTGTTTTTTCCATACGTGCTTACGCAACACAAAACCGAAATGCGTTTGACATTGAGAACGCTGATGAAGCCCGTTCTACTCATCAGCGTTATTGCCACGAGCAGCTACTTGATCATCCTGTATGCCATGCAGATTGCAGATATCAGTCGGATTGCAGCTGTGCGCGAAGCTTCGGTGGTTTTTGGCGCTTTTGCCGGTTACATGATCCTGAAAGAGACCTTCAGCAAAACCCGATTGATCGGTGTCGTTCTTGTGATGATCGGAATTATCTTGGTCAAACTTTGAAGTTTGGAAAAACGGAATGACCTCCGCTAACTCCTTTCGAGGAGAGGAATTTGGCGTAATTTCGAACTTCCGATCAGTAAGCAATCATATCCAATGAGATACATTTTTCTTTTCTCCTTTTTCATTTTCTCGCTGAACCTAGAGGCTCAAAACTGCCGAGGACAGATCAACCCTCGGATGTTCCAAACACAATTGCAACAACTTCGCGGTTTGCCGCAGGAATCTGCCCGATTCAGGACAGCCATGCAGCAATTCGAACCGTTCTGCCTAAGCAGTGCACAGGTTTTTCAGGTATGTCAGATTTTGGGGCAAGATCCTTATCGAATCGATTTTGCCTTTAGCAGCTACCAACGAGTTATCGACCCTGAGAATTTCTATGATGTTTATGATGCCTTGCAATTGTTCAGCAGCGCTTTTCGATTACACGATCTGATCGGAGGCATTGGCATTGAGTTGGTTCCCATTCCTCAGCCCGTTCCAGAACCGCAAGCAGTGCCCATTCCGCAGCCAATTTGTGAGGTTACCCCGCAAGATATGGCCGAAATAAAAGAGCTGATCAAAGCGGCCACCTTCAAAGATTCGATGGAGAAACAGGCCAAGATGATGGTGAAATCGAAGCAATGTTTCCGTGCCGACCAGATCGTTGAATTGCTTGGTGTTTTCACTTATGATGATTCGAAACTGATGGTGGCCAAATATGCGTTCGATTATTGCATCGACACGCAGAATTACTACCGCGTGGTGAACGCGTTTACCTTCAAAAGCTATCAGGACGACCTGACTAAGTTTATTGCGGAAAGGAATTGACCGCAAAAGCTCGAGCCCTGATTCCGCCATTCTTCGTTAGTTTACATGTTCAAATTTTCAGATGGATATTCAAAAACTTCGAGCATCAAAAAACGAATTGGCTGTGCGTGTCGTGGGTGAGGAAACTGTGCTTGTTCCCTTAAAAGGAAATGTGGCCGACCTGAACGAAATGTTTACGCTGAATGAAGTGGGTTCCTTTATTTGGGAATCGCTCGACACGTGCAACACCACCGAAGAAGTGGTTGCAAGCGTAGTGGCTGAATTCGACATTGATGACGAAACCGCAACGAGCGATGTGTTGCAGTTTCTGAACAACTTAAGCGAATACCTCATCAACGACTAAATTCCTGTGGAAGTTCAGATTGCCAATTTCCTTATCCGTATCAACCCAATGGAAGGAGCCATTGTCCAATTGGATGAAGGTTACGAGCCATTTGCTGTAAACGAGCCAAATCGCTTGGCCGACCTGACCGTGAATGCCTTTCCGTATTTGAGCGAAACGCTAGAGTTGCCAGACACGCATCTTTATCGGGCGTTTATGCCAACGGGCGAACTTTGGAGTGTGGCACGTTACGCGAGCGGTTATTGTTTCCGCGTGTACGACCCAGATGAACCGGGAAAGCTTCAGCAGATCTGTACCACCGATTCTGATTTCAAGCATTGGAACGTTTACATCGCTCCAGAAAACGAAACCGGAACGGTCATCTTTCCTCTCAAATATCCGCTCGGGCCATTGTTGATGTATTACCTGACGGTGAACAGCGATTCGATCATGATCCACTGTTCTGGGACTTGCGAAAACGGAACCGGGCGCATTTTCACGGGTGTTTCCGGAAAAGGGAAAAGCACCATGGCGCGCATTTGGTTTGATGCTGGTGCCGAAGTGCTGAATGACGACCGATTGATCATCCGCAAAGAAGCTGATGGCTATTATCTGTACAACACGCCCATGTTTTATGCCGATGAACCTCGGTCGTGTAAACTGAGCGCAGCCTATATCATCCATCACGCTCCCGAAAATCAGGCGTCTGAACTAGGTGGAGCACAAGCTGTAGCGGCTTTGGCGGCCAATTGTATTCAGCATGGTTATAGCAAAACCTTGCTCGAACATCACCTCCATTTTCTAAGCGAACTGGCTGAACATATCTCAACTGTTTCTCTGGGATTTGTGCCTAACGAAACGGTCATTACCGCAATTCATGATCATGAACTCCGACACGCATAAAGCGCTCGGTTTAGAGGAAGCCAAGGAAATTGGCGATCAATTGCTCTCGTCCGGTGTGCTTGTGCGTTTTCGTCTTGATGGCGTAAGTATGTTCCCTTTTCTACGTGCTGGAGATGTGGCTCAGGTGATGAAAACTCCTTTCAACGAACTCAAACCTGGGGAAATCATTGTGTTTGAACAAGAAGGAAGGTGGTTGGCGCATCGCTTGGTCAAAATCGTTTTCACAAATAAAGTAAGGTCAATTATTGCGCAAGGAGATAGCGTTCTACGGCCTGATAAATTGATAGGTGAAGGCAACTACCTTGGAACTCTGAAAACAGTTGAACGGAACGGCCGCGTCCGATCGCTTGAATCTAGCTATTCCCGTTTTTACGCCAGTTTGATGGTTTTTCTGCGACCACTTCCGCAAGTTTTTTGCCGCATACTGGTTCGCTTGCGGTCTTATAGCAAACGCTTGGCTCGGTTACTTTTTGGCCGCAATTCTCCCAATTAGCGCCAATGCCAATTTATAGCTGAGTTGCATTGGTCGATAGATGTACCATGGCCACAACCACTGACCTTCTGGCAAACGGTAAAGCGAACGCATGAATGTTGCGTCTGGAAAAATGATTCCAAACACAACTGCAATTCGTTCGGTTGATGAATCCAAACTCGTAATCCTTCGCTGTATTGTGGTCATTCGAGCTTCATGATAAACCGCTCGATCAGCATGCCTTCCAGTATAATGGTTCACAAATCGTTGATCTGCTTCATAAAAATCAAATTGTCCAAGACTAAATTCAGCAGGCAATACTACGTGCCAATATTTCTGACAGACAAACAGAACCTGCGACACAGGCTCAGCACAATCATACTTCATACACAGATCGCCAAAATACTTCCAATCAAATTCAGGATGCTGAAGAAGGAATTCCCGTATGTCGCAAAAGCTCAACAGCTTCATATCCGGTCCGAAAAGATGCTTGTGTAAATGAAGACACAGATGCTGCGCAAGCAACTCGGGAGAAAATTGATGGATGTAAAAACCTAAGAAATCCTCCGGTTCGGTCTTAGTCCAAAGTTCAATTGAGGTAATTTTCGCGCCCTGATTTCCATCGTAAAGATGTGTGTGTAACTCAATCTGCATACCATTCTTCACCAACGTACAAGGATGGGCTTTGGCGAAGTGCTCAGCCTCGGTCTTCGAATAGCCTTGCGCCCACTTTGCATCCCAACCACGCTGCTGCATTAATTCGCAAACTCGTTGAAGATGCTCTTTCTTAATCAGCACATCAATATCGCTAAGGTGCCTCAAACTCAGGTTACGATAAACCTTCTCGCTCAGGTAAATTCCTTTGAGCGGTACTACTGGAATCTGAGCTTCATTTAGCAGATCGAGCATCTCCAAAAAAACCTGCTGCAATCGCATGTTCCGAACCAGCACCTGATTCTGAAGGTTCGAAAATTTGCTAAGAACGCCAGGTGGAACCAACGCTTTGGTTGATTCTTCTGAAAGCGTCTGAAAAAGTATGGGGGCAATGTGGCTTCCGATGGCACGCGTGACCAACAGATTCCAATCGTTTATTTCGGCACAGCAACGCGCAACTGTTTTGCGTTCGTCTTCGCTTAGTTGCAGCTTGCTGCCTAAAAAAATAAGTTGATCAACGGCCGTTATCTCCACTTCGAAATATAGCACATAAACCCTAGTTGGGCGGCCAACAGAAGTTTCAAATCGAGAATGACGGAATTTCTAAGAATTGGCCTGAATGTAATCGGCCATGGTTTTGATGGAATAGAACACGCTCTTTCCTTCTTCTGGATCCGCGATCTGAATGTTGAACTCTTTGTTCAGAAGCACAATCAGCTCCAAGGCGTCAATGGAATCCAAGCCAATTCCATCATCACCGAACAATGGATCGTTGGCATCAATATCTGCCGGAGTAAGGTCTTCCAGATTGAGGGTTTCAATGATCTGAACTTTCAACTTTTCAATCAATTCTGCTGCCATTGCTTGTTGTGTATTCTGATGCGAATTTGTTTAAATAAATCTAATCCCCCGCCTTGTTCCTCGGCACCCCAATTAAAAGTGGGAACCACTTACGCTTTTGTTCCTTGATTTTCCTGACTCAAGAATATCTTCATTTCACAGCTTGCTATCACATTTCTACCACACTGAACCGAAGCTTCTACCACTTGCATGCCCATTACTTCGTGCATTACCGTTACATTGGTTTTCAGCACCGAACCAACTGAAGGCAAGTCCTGTACAAGGAAGTTTTTTAGTGCGCCTATAAAGCCGATGGGTGGTTCTTTCATCTCTCCACCAACTTGTATTTGTTGCGAGAAATGATAACCAGACCGCAAAGCCGAAGTTTGAGCGATATTCTCCATTAATCCTGAAGGCAACAATTTTCCGTCACGAACAAAAAGATGTCC
Source organism: Flavobacteriales bacterium (assembly GCA_021739695.1). NCBI lineage: Bacteria > Pseudomonadati > Bacteroidota > Flavobacteriia > Flavobacteriales > Flavobacteriales bacterium. The sequence continues at coordinate 13,878 of JAIPBM010000002.1, forward strand.
TTCTTCTACATGAAATTCGGAGATGGAGATGTTTTCCGAATGAGAGATCAAGCCATGAACGACTACGATCGGTGCTCGTTGCGGGATGAACTTCAGAACGTCTTCTCGGCCAACGAGCATGTTTTCAGCAAACAGTTAGAAGCGCGTAAGCGTAGGAGAAACGGGCACTTTCAGGCACCATAAGAAGCAATTTTTGCCCTTTCTGAAGCTTTCCAGAATTAAACAGTTGCTCAAGCATGATGTATATGGAAGCAGAACCAACGTTGCCAACCTCTACAAGATTGGTGTACCACTTATCCTCCGTTATTTCCATACCATCTGACACCAATTGATCGTAAACCTGCTTACGAAAGAAGTTTGAAGAAAGATGAGGAAGGAAATAATCTACCGATGAAACATCCAGGTTTCTGCGCTTTGCAATTTCTGTCAGGTACTTTCCGCCCAAAGGAACGATGGTGCTTCCAAGCAATTTCACATCCTGTTTCATGGCAAACACAGAATGATCCAGCCATTCTGTAGGTTCAAATTCTTTCCAAGATCTGACCGAACCATCTTCGCGTTTATCAGAAGCCGAATACATGCACGTTTCGTACTCATGTGCGTAGGATCTGCTCTCAATCCACTCTATTTTCAAGGAAATTCCATTCTCGTTCGGCTTGTCTTGCATGAGGGCTGCACCAGAACCATCTGAAAGCATCCAGCGCAGAAAATCCTTTTCAAAACCGATGAATGGATTGCTTTCCAATTCTGATTCTGAACGCGATTCTGCTTCAAAGTTCCGCGCCATCATCATTGGCGAAATGAGCTCAGAACCGGCAGATACCGCATTGCTGGTTTCCCCAGCTTTTATGCTCAGATAACCGAATTTCATGGCGTGAATTCCAGAGCAGCACGCACCAGATGGTGACATGATCTCCATTTGGCTGTTCAACAAACCATGAACCATAGCGGTGTGCGATGGAAGCGTCTGATCAGAAGCAGATGTTCCACAAGACAACAATTCAATCTCTGATTCTGGAATGCCAAGGGCACGAACCGCCTCTACCACCATTTCTGCATTGGTATGCGTCAGCGTTCCGTCTGCTTTCAGTGAATAATACCTTGATCGGATGCCATTATTACGCAGCACGATCCTGCGTGCTCGAGATGGTTTTCCACCTATCATGCCCAAATGCGACTCCATTTCATCGTTAGAAACAGGTTCGTTCGGCAAAAACTTGGCTAATGCTGTAATGTAGACTTCCTTCAACTTCGCAATCTAAATGGGGCGGCTAAAAAGCCGCGCAAAGGTATGTTTGGTGAACGTTAAATTCAAATAAGTAGATTCTCGTAAAAATGTTCACTCATTAAGCGAATTCTGTTTGTAGTAACGAATCTCGGCAGACAATTCTTTTCGCTTAATGACAGAAATCAAGAATGAAGAAATTGTTGTGATGGGAGAAAGGATGAAAGCCCCAATGGGCAACAGATAGGACAGCAGACTGACGCGGCCCATTCGAGCCCTGTCGTAAAACCCGCCTTTCTTACTCAGAAAACCGGCATACATACCAAAAAGCTTGGTGGCTCTTTTTTCAAGAATCACCAATGATGGATTAATCTCCACGGCACCAAGCGCGTTCAGTTCTTGCTGCATGTCGGATAGATCATTGCTCTTCAAGCGATTCAAAATCACCTTGCCAAATCGGCTGCTTTTTTCAATGTCATCTTGAATTATACCAGCGCGTGGAAATCCCCAGAAAGGGTCTTTCTTTCCATAAAACATCCACCTTATAATAGTAATGATGCTGACCAGGTTTTTGTTCCTATCTATGAGAACGATGTTTCCGATGAGGTCGGCTTGCAGATTCTTTAGATGTCGTTTCACCTTTTCTTGAGCCAATACCCACATGTTGCGCGACCCCAAGAGCGTGATCACCTTTTTACCATTGAATATCCGTTGCGCGGCTGGATGTTGCAGTAAACTTGAAATTGGAATGCTCGGATTGAGATACCAAACGGTGTAAGCAAGAACAACGAGGTCGTAATTCTTTGAGTCGTCCACTTCTATCGGTTTCAATTTAAACGGAGTTCCATAGACAGATTCGGGAAATGCATTAAAAAACTCCAAGCGGGTCCAAGGAAAAGGAAACGTGTGTTCCGTTTCAACTTTGACGAAATCCACTTCTGTTAATGGGTCGCTTACCAACGGAGAAAGACAATTTTTGGCAATCTCTTGCAATTGTCCGGTCTGCGAATAATAGAGTACGAGAATCTTCATTTTCTACAGCAACAATGATATTCACTTTTTATGGTTTACGGCCAAATTGGTCGCTCATCAAATTAAGCATGTCGTTTGTCGGTTAATGGAAACAGTAAAAGCAAACCACCGTTAAGAAATCCAGAACGCATCGAAACAATAGAAAAATATAAAGATCATGGAAACAGGAACAGCCACTAAACGATTGACAGCTTCAGAGCAGCGATTTGCAAACGAAATTCGCGTGATGCTACAAATGTCACTCACCGAGCTTTTGTTGGTGGAAAAAACAAGAATGCCGATTGGTATTTGAGCCTAAATCGGAAAAAGGAACTGTGTAAAAACGGCCAGAGACGATTCTCTGGCCGTTTTTTGTTCCCAAAAAATGTTGTTTGATAATTAGAATTGGCTTTGGAACATATTGGTTTTATATCTTTGGCCTACACTTAAACAAAAATCAACTCCAGTAAAATGAAAAAAACTCTACTTTCTATTTTGACTTTGGGATTTGCATTGGGCGTTAACGCTCAGATGTACAATCCATCTGCATCTGCTCTTCCAGCAGGAACAAAAGATGTTGCTTACGCAGGTCAAGTGATCAACTTCACCGTACCAGCAGTATCTACTGTTGATGGTGCAACTGTTGGCGCTGCTGTTGCTGCTGCATTTCCACAAGCTGCTGCCTTCACTGGTTTCCTTGCTGGTCAGAACTTTCCGTTGAACGTTTCTTCAACTACACTAAGCGTTTCTGGCCTTCCTGCAGGAGTAACTGCAACTTGCGATGCAACTCCATGTACTTACGTTGCTAATGCTGCTGGAAGCATCACTTTGGCTGGAACTCCAACTGCAGCAGGTATGTTCACAATTGACATCACTACACTGACTTCTGGAGAAGCTGACCTTTCACAATTTGCAGGTCAATTGGCAACTTTCGGAATTCCTTCTTCATTTGCTATTCCACAACCGATTCCAGGAGCTTTGGATGAAACTGGATACACAATGAATGTGGCTGATCCGAACGGGATTGAAGAAAACAATGAGGTTTTCTCATTAGGTCTTTACCCAAACCCAACTGATGGTCTTGCTACATTGAACATCAATTCTTCAGTTGCTGGAATGACTACTATTGAAGTTTATTCTATCACTGGTGCATTGGTTCAAACAAGCACCAAAGCAATCCGTTTGGGTGCCAACCGTTTGAATCTGGATCTTACTGGTGTTCCTGCTGGAATCTATTTGGTAAAAGCTGACATCAATGGTCACCAAGCTTTGATCAGAACTCAAAAGAAATAATCTGAACACATTCAGGTGTAAAAAGGCGGTGAAATTTCACCGCCTTTTTTATTTCCCTCAGATCAACACATCACTCGGCCACTAAGTATTATTTTTACCCACCATGTTTCTGAGATACGGTTTCATATTGCTTTTGGTGCTTGCGTCTGTTCGCTTTTCATTCGCACAGATCAATTGTCCGCCACATCTTCCACTGACGCTTTTGGGAAACACTTCTTATTGTGTTGGTTCTCCAGGTTCCGAACTGAGCATCGAACAGAGTTATGTCGGTTACGAGTGGCTTCCAACATCAGAGGTCAGTCAAAATGTGCTCCTCACTGCCGGTAGCTATCAGGTTGTGGTAACTCATTATACAGGTTGCACAGATACATTGGCATTTGTGGTTGAACAGGTTTCCAATCCACCTCAGCCTACCATAGATGTAAGTGGGCCAACCGAATTCTGCGAAGGCGGCAGCGTCACACTTTCAGTACCTGTGTGGTATCCATATTATGAATGGAGTACTGGGTCTGTGAGTGAAGAGATCACCGTATTTGAAAGCGGAACCTTTATCGTTTCCATTGAAGATTGGATCGGTTGCGTTAGTTCGTCCAACTCGGTCCAGATAATTGTGAATCCGCTTCCAGTTGCTGCGTTTTCGCCAAACTTGGAGATGTATGACATTCAATTCAACAATCTTTCACTGAATGCAACTGATTACGAGTGGAATTTTGGTGATGGCACTTTCAGTACCGATTTTGAACCAACACATTCTTACACTTCAGGCGGAACACTCCCGATGTGGTTGGTAGCAAACAACGATTGTGGCAGCGACACAGCATTTTTAAATCTTGAAAGTGTCGGTATTAATGCGGCAGTCAATCAAACGGATTTCAGCATTTACCCGAATCCGAACAACGGACAATTCTTTATTCAGATGAATTCAGATATTGGTGATGATCTTGTGCTTTCCGTTTACAACTGCGTAGGGCAAACTGTTTATACTCGGTCAATTCAAAATGCCGCTGGAATAATTACTGTCGATTCCAAGCAATTTCAATCAGGTGTTTATATGGTACAGATTGAAACCACAAAAGGTATTCACGCTGAGAGATTCATTGTCCAGAATTGATCATGGTTTGGTCAAATTGGTTCCAAATTATCTGGCATGAAGAACCTTTTACAACGACTCTTTCTAAGCTTTAGCCTTTTATTGCCGTGTCCAATTTCGTAGTTGTTGGAGAAGCCGAAGTTGATAGGATAATTGAAGTTGTCTTTCGCACTGCCAACATCAATTATTCAGAGTATTCAAGGGATTCAGTCACAAGAAGAATTCAGCGGGTCGTTGACCGCACTTCGTGTGTAAACGTTGATGAGCTCATTTTCAAAATTGAAAATGAAGCCGAGTACTTGGCATTTTTCCTGAACGAAATGACAGTGAACGTCACGGAAATGTTCCGCGACCCCAGTTTTTTTACTGTGATCCAAAATCACGTTATTCCTAAACTGTCCAAAAAGAATCCATTAAACATTTGGCATGCGGGCTGCAGCAGCGGAGAAGAAGTTTATTCGCTAGCCATTATGCTACATCAAGCAAACCTGCTCGAACGTTCAGACATTACTGCTACCGACATAAACCGGACTGTTTTAAAGCAAGCAGCTGCGGGAAAATACTCAACCGCCTCATTGGTTTCATTTCAACACAATTACGATCAGATTGACGGCAGTCATCCTCTTTCCGATTACTATTCTAAAGCAAATGGGAATGCCATTTTCAACGACTTCCTGAAAAATCGTTTGACTTTTCTTGAACACGACCTAGAGCAAGCGAAAATCATTGGAAAATTCGACCTTATAATGTGCAGAAACACGTTAATATATTTTCAAAAATCTCTTCAATCAAAAGTTATCCACTTGTTCAAAGAAAGTTTAACATCTGGCGGATACTTGTGCCTCGGCTCGAAGGAAAGTCTGATTTTTTCGGATGACCGATACGCCTTCGAAGTGGTTGATGCCAAGGAGAAAATCTACCGAAAAATCTAGGTCAACACTCATGGTTTGTATTCAAAATGAGTTCGGTAAAGTGAAAATCCTGTCCGCCAATTTGTCAAAACAAATGCTCCAAACACTCACTTTTGTCGTCATGTTGCATAATCGTAAAAATTGTACTTTAACCCCTTGATTTCAACCATGATTCAACCAGTCATAACATTGACTTTCCTAATCAACTTACTGACATGAAGCGAGCTTTACGCGAACTACTCTCATTCGGACTTCCACTAATTACGATACTTCTTCTTTCTACGGAAGGCCAAGCGCAGTGTCCCGTGGTCATCGATTCCATAGTCACAACCGATGTAACGTGCAGCGGGGCCAACGATGGTCAGATATGCATTTACGTGTCTGGTGGATTTCCCGATTACACCTACCAATTGTTCAATGGTCCATTGGTTCTTTCCTCAGGTCAACAAACGGCAACTAGCTATTGTTTCACTGGGCTTGGGTCCGGTGTTACAAACTATCAGGTAATTGTAGTTGGAGAAGATGGATCTGGAGGAAGCTGTCAGGCCGCCATCACATTTACTGTAATCAATGACCCACCACCGTTTAGCATTACGGTAAGCACAACAAATGACAGTTGTCCGGACGGGAACGTAGGAACAGCTGTGGTTGATGTAACCGGAGGTGTTGGCCCTTATACTTATTCATGGCTTCCATTTCCTGGCTCAACAGATTCAATTTTCGGATTAAATGGTGGCTCGTACAGTGTAGAAGTATCTGACGCTAATGGCTGTTCGCAAAGTGAACCATTCACCATTACTTCTCCTGCTGATTGGTCTGGTACGCTGACGCCAGATAACCCGATTTGCTTTGGCGGAACAGACGGACAAATAACTTCTTCAGGAATTACTGGAGGAACGCCTCCGTATACATTCTCATGGACAGGTACAGCGCAAACAACTGAAGACATAACTGGGCTTGCGGCCGGTCCATACACGCTTACCGTCACAGATGCTATCGGTTGTACGCATACCTTTCCAACAGTTGTTATTGTCGAACCTACTGAGATTTCAATCACTGAAACGCATCAAGACGTTTCATGTAACGGTTTGGTTGATGGATCAATCAACATCTCTGTTTCAGGTGGTGCTGGTGGATATACTTATTTGTGGTCTCCAGGCGGGGGTACATCTCAAGACACGTCTGGCTTGGCTCCAGGAACCTACACAGTGGTTGTTACCGATGCTGCTGGTTGCCAAAATTCTTTGGCTGTTGACATTTTAAATCCTGTGGTTCTAGTTCTGAATCCAGCAAGTACTGATGCTTCTTGCGGTGGGCTGTGTGATGGTTCCGTAAGCGTGTCTCCAACTGGAGGAACCTTGCCTTATACCTTCAGTTGGTCTCCAAATATCACCAACGGCCCAAGTTCTGTTTCAGTATGTGCTGGAACATATGACGTTGTTGTTACCGACAACAATGGTTGTCAGGAAACCGCATCTTTTACAATCACTGACAATCAGCTTCAGCTTAGCGTTGTTTCTACAGACATCAGTTGTAATGGATCTTGCGATGGAACTGCCACGGCAACTGTCACCGGAAACAACTCTCCATTTACTTATGATTGGCAGCCAGCCGGTGGAAATGCTTCTTCGGCCTCTAACCTGTGCGCGGGAAACTATACACTTACTGTAACAGACGGAACTGGTTGTTCAGTTGTCGAAAATTTCACCATCGTTGACGCTGACCCTATCGTTATCTCTCTTGCAGTTACGGATGTGAGTTGCGAGGGTGGTTCTGATGGTGCCATCGACCTTACCGTTTCCGGTGGCGTTGGCCCATACACCTACCAGTGGTATCCATTGGGTCAGACAACGGAGGATATAAATGGTCTTCCAGCCGGAGATTATTCGGTAGTGGTAACAGATGCAAATGGTTGTACGTCTAGTGCAGTAACGCTTGGTGGTGCCTTTACTGGAGGCACCTTGGCTTTGCCTGATGGAACTGGAGCTACTTACAATACAACCATTGCCATTACCGGATTCCCTTCAACAGGAACATTGACGGACATCAACGACTTCCAAGGAGTTTGTCTCACAATGGAGCATAGTTGGTTGAGCGATTTGGACATTGAACTTAGCTGTCCGAATGGGCAAACAGTTCTCCTTGAGGGTTCATTCCCAACTGGACAGACTGGCGCAAGCGTTTTCTTGGGTGATGCGAACGATAACGACAACGTCACACCTGTGAATGGCGTAGGTTTCCAATACTGCTGGACCAACACGCCAACCTATGGAACCATGGAATTTGAGGCTGGCATTGGCAACACGGTGACTGTGAGTCAAGGTCAAGCATTACCTGCTGGCGTTTATTCTTCAGTTGACCCACTTTCCGGTTTATTGGGCTGTCCACTTAACGGAGATTGGACAATTACGATTACCGACAACTTCGCTATTGATAATGGATTCATTTTCGACTGGAACATTGGCCTTAGCGGTGGTGGAAGCAACGATTCATTGGCAACAGTTAACGAACCTGGCCCAATTACAATTAACAGCAATGTCACCGAAGCTAATTGTGGTTCATGCGATGGTGCCGTGACAATTACTCCTGTTGGAGGCGCTGCACCATACACGTACCTATGGAACACTGGAGCCACTACGGCCACCATCACAAACCTATGCGCAGGTGTTTATAATGTCATTGTAACCGATGCGAATGGATGTACCGCGAACTTCTTCGTGCCTGTTGACCACATTGACGGTCCAACTGGAGCGAACACGGTTATCGTTGATGCTTCCTGTTTTGGTTCTTGCGATGGCGAGGCTACAGTAACGGGAATTGGTGGAACTGCTCCTTATACGTATCAATGGGTACCTGGAGGTTACAACACAAGTAACGTGACTGGATTATGTGCAGGAACGTATTTCGTTCAAATTCAGGATGCGTTGAATTGTATTTACACCGAACCAGTGACCATTGGCGAACCTGCGGAGATTCTCATAGGTCAAACGGTCATTAACTCAATTTGCGGCCAGTGCAACGGTCAGATCCAACTGACGCCTATTTCTGGCGTTGCACCTTTTACTTATTCTTGGTCGCCATCTGTTGGAACAGGAACGAATGCAACAGCTCTTTGTGCTGGGGTCTACAACATCACGGTTACTGACGGAACGGGCTGTTCTGAAGTTGTAACCTCGCTTGTTAACGACATTCCTTCAGCTACGATTACCATGACCGGGACTGATCCACTTTGTAACGACTCTTGTAATGGTCAGGTAATTGCAACACCAACTGGAGGCACTGCTCCGTTCAGCTACCTGTGGGATGACCCTTCTAACCAGACGGATTCAATTGCTACAGGATTATGCGAAGGACTTTATACTGTTACCCTGACAGATGCCAACGGTTGCGTTGCTGTTAATCAATTATCGCTCGTTCAGCCTGCTCCAATAGGACTTTCTATTCTTATCATTGATAACGGAACCTGCGCTGGAAATTGTGATGGCGCCATCACTGTTATTCCTTCTGGCGGAACCATTCCTTTCACCTATTTGTGGGACGATCCTTCCACACAGACAACTGCCACAGCTTCCAACCTATGTGCTGGCATTTACACCGTTGAGGTAACCGATGCTAATGGATGTACCGACATCACAACAGGTACTGTTAATAATCCTGTAGGATTTACAGCTAGTGCAGTTGGAACCGATGCAAGCTGCAACGGCACTTGCGATGGCGAGGCAACAGTATCTATCGTTGGTGGAACTGCTCCGTTCAGCTACCTGTGGGATGACCCATCTGGACAAACAACAGCTACTGCTGTTGGTCTATGTGCCGGTTCATACACGGTTACGGTAACAGATGCAAACAATTGCGATTTCATTGCACCAGTGACCATTGCCGAACCAGACCCTATCATCATTACGTTCTCAGGAATTGTTGATCTTCAATGTGACGGAATATGTATTGGAGAAGCAACAGCTGATGTAACGGGCGGTACAGGTCCATACACATATCTATGGGATGATGCTTTAGCTCAAACTACAGCAACAGCAACAGGCTTATGTGCAAGCACCTATACGGTAACAGTTACAGACGCTAATGGATGTGTGGCTTCTCAAAGCGTTACTATTTCGGGACCGAACGGACTTTCTTCAAGTGTTACAAGTTCTACCAACGCGCTTTGCTTTAGCCAGTGTAACGGTTCTGCTACAGTTACGCCAACTGGCGGTACTGCACCATATACGTACCAGTGGAACGACCCAAGTAACCAGACCACTGCTACGGCAACTGGCCTTTGTGCTGGGACTTACAGCGTGGTGGTTACAGATGCCAACGGATGTATCTCTACGTCAACAGTCATTATCACAGAACCTCAATTACTTGTAGCCAACACTACCGCCAATGACGTTAGTTGTTTTGGTGAGTGTGATGGTACTACTAGTGTATTCGTTACGGGAGGTACTCCTCCGTACACATATCAATGGAATGATCCAAATAACCAAACTACGGTAACTGCTACAGGCCTTTGTGCTGGAACCTATACCATTTCGGTAACTGGAAGTAACGGTTGTGTGGCAACTGCTACAGAGACCATCTTTCAACCACCAACTCCTGTTGCTATCGATACGGTAGTTACAGACGCTACCTGCGGTGTTTGCAATGGCGAAATAGAAGTGATTCCTAATGGTGGTGTTCCTCCTTACACGGTTCTTTGGGGAGATGGTCAAACAACAACAACTGTTACTGGTCTTTGTCCTGGTATTCATACCGTGGATGTGACCGATGCTACTGGGTGTACGCAGAATTTTGACATTGCAGTAAGCAACACAAGTGGACCTACAGGCGCTACAGTAGCAAGCACAGATGCTTCTTGTTTTGGTGTTTGCGATGGCGAAGCTGCAGTGACACCGATAGGTGGTGTTCCTCCTTATACCTACCTATGGGTTCCTGGTGGACAAACGACTTCTTCTGTTACAGGTCTGTGTGCCGGATCGTACAACGTTCAGATCAGCGACTCTTTGGGCTGTATCTATACCCAGCTTGTAATCATAAATGAGCCGCCACAGATAAACGGTAACGCCAATACAACTCAAGCTACCTGCGGTCAGTGTAATGGTGAAATTGCCCTTTCAACAACAGGTGGAGATGGTGGACCTTATACCTATGTATGGTCTCCTAACGTATCTGTGAATGAAACGGCATCTGCTCTTTGTGCAGGCATCTATGCAGTTACTATCACTGATGGAAGTGGCTGCGAAACAGTAGAAACCATTCCAGTAAGCAACATTGATGGACCGGTGGTAACCGTTTCATCTACCGATGCAACTTGCGATGGAACATGTGACGGAACGGCTTCTGTTCTGATCAACGGAGGTACTGCGCCATTTACCATTCTTTGGGACGATCCGAGTGCGCAGACCAATGCCTTGGCCACAGGCCTTTGTGCTGGCACCTATAACGTAACAGTAACGGATGCTAACGGATGCCAATCTACTCAACAAGTGGTGATAGATGCTCCAGACCCGATCTCGTTAAGCCTTCAATTGGTTACAGATGCTACCTGTCCGGGCGCATGTGATGGAACAGGAACCATTATCGCTTCTGGTGGAACCTTACCATACACCTATTCTTGGTCTCCAAGTGGAGGCACAGCTTCAACTGCTACCGGTCTTTGCGCAGGTTCTTACACAGTTATTGTGACAGACGCCAATGGTTGCACAGCTACAGAAACAGTTGTTGTGGATGAACCACCTGTCATTGTTATCAACACGAACACCTTGGATCCAACATGTTCTGGTCTTTGCGATGGTGAAGCATACGCTGATGCCACTGGCGGTTCTGGCGGATTCACTTATCAGTGGAACGACCTTGCCAATACAACTAACGATACCGTTGTAGGGCTTTGTGCAGGAACTTACACCGTAGTTGTAACTGATCTTGCTGGTTGTACGGAATCGACAGATGTGACGATCAACGATCCAGCTCCTATCACCGTAACAATTACTCCAGAGTCGGTTACGTGCTTTGGAAATTGTGATGGTTCTGCTGTAGCAGTGGCCGTGGGCGGAAATGCTCCATACACATATCAATGGAACGACCCTGCTTCTACTGTAAATGATACTGTGACAGGCCTTTGTGCAGGAATTTACGGATTGGTTGTAACGGATTCACTTGGATGTACTACCACGTCTTCAACAGTTATCACTGAGCCATTCCCTCTCACATTGCTTGACTCCGTTCAGAATATCACTTGCGGTGGTTCTTGCGATGGAATTGCAGGAGTGCTTGTACAAGGAGGAACGGGTCCGTACGACTACCAATGGAATGACCCAAGTAATCAGACCACACCGCTCATTTTTGGTCTGTGTGCTGGAACCTACCAAGTGGTGGTGACCGATGCCAATGGTTGCTCTGACTCTACCAGTGTAACCATCATTGAACCAGCAGAGCTTGATGCACAGGTTTCTGTTCAGAACCCAACATGTGGTGGTGTTTGCGATGGTGAAGCTACGGTTACACCAATTGGTGGAACAGGACCATTCACTGTGCTTTGGTTGCCAGGACTTGAGTCTACTAACACCATCACTGGTCTTTGTGCAGGCTCATACACGGTTATCGTGGTAGATGCTTCTGGATGTTCTGACACGACTACCATTAACTTGACTGAACCACCGGTACTTACTGCCGATATCACCTCCACTACACAAGTACTTTGTGCTTCTGGATGTATTGGTGAGGCAACAGTAACAGCTGCTGGAGGAACGCCTCCATTCACATATGCTTGGAACACGAGCCCAGTACAGACAACAAGTACTGCAACGGGACTATGTGTTGGTATCTGGGCAGTGACAGTGACGGATGATATAGGTTGTTCAGCAAATGCTGTTGCGGTTATTTCCGATTCGGCTGCGTTAACTGCAACTATTCCTATCTCTACGCAAGTAACCTGCAACGGTGCATGCGATGGAACAGCTACTGTGTTTGCTAATGGCGGTGTAGGTCCTTACTCTTATTCTTGGGACGATCCGAACTTCCAATCTACCCAGACCATCACTGGTCTTTGTCCTGGAGTGTATACCGTTACAGTAACCGATTCTCAATCTCCAGCTTGTACTACACAGGCTACGGTCATTATTGTAGAACCATTGACCTTGACCCTTACTGCTACAGCAACAGATGTAAGCTGCGGCACCGACTGCGATGGCGTTGGAACAGCTATTCCACTCGGTGGAACTCCTCCTTACGTAGTTACATGGAACGACCCAAGCGGACTAGGCACCAACCTTTGTGTTGGAACTTACACAGCTACTGTAACCGATGCTAATGGTTGTACGGCACTTGCAAGCGCCACGGTAAATGGTCTACCAGCAATTGTTTCGAATGCAACAAGCGTTGCTTCTAGCTGTAGCAATATTGCTGATGGTTCCATCAACCTAACGGTTGTAGGAGGTGTACCAGGCTACAGTTTCGACTGGAGCCCTGGTGGTGCAAACACAGAAGACCTGAATAACGTGATATTCGGTGCTTACACAGTAGTAATTACGGATGCAACTGGTTGTTCTATTACGGCCACTTACAGCGTGGGTACGCTAGTAAACATAAACGCTGATGCTGGTCCGGATGATACGGTTTGCGTGGCAACACCGATCGTGCTGAACGGTTTTGGTGGCGGAACGTACCTGTGGAGTCCATCCACTACATTGAGTGACCCAACGATCTCCGATCCGACTGCCACTCCTTCTGATACCACCACCTACTATTTGACGGTGTCCATCGGAGCATGTACAGATGTGGATTCGGTTACCATCTACACCTACGGAATTCCTCCTGTTGATGGTGGAAACGATGTACAGATTCCAACGGGTGGTTCTATCGGTCTGAACGCCAATGGTGTTGTTACTGGTTGGACCTACAGCTGGGAACCTGCTGATTTCTTGGATAACCCAGACATCACCAACCCTACGGCTAGTCCAGATGAGACAACCATGTTCTACGTAACAGTGGTGGATGCCAATGGATGTTCTAGCACTGACTCAGTGCTGGTTGAAGTCTTACCTGGAATCGTATTCCCTGACGGTATATCGCCTAATGGTGATGGTATCAACGATACTTGGATCATCGACAACATTGAACTATTCCAAGATGCGATTGTGGAAGTTTACAACCGATGGGGACAACAGTTGTTCCAATCAGCGCCCGGATATCCTATTCCATGGGACGGACGCTTCAAAGGAAAAGACCTTCCTGTAGGCACCTATTATTACGTAATCCATTCAGTGAATTTTGCTGAGCCATTCACAGGGCCTATCACTATAATTAGATGATGATGAAGAGACTTCTATACATATCAACCCTTTTTCTGGGCTTGTCGTTCTCGTCTTACGGACAGCAGATACCGCAGTACAGCCAGTACATGCTGAACGACTATATCCTGAATCCGGCAACTACCGGACAGTATGACTATTGGGAAGTGAAATCGAATAATCGCCTTAATTGGATAGGCATTACCGATGCTCCTCGAACCTTCATACTTTCTGCTCACGGGCCCTTCAAGAAGTATAATATGGGCATGGGCGGTTCGGTGTTTGCCGACATTACCGGGCCAACCAGCCGTGTAGGGTTCTACCTATCGTATGCCTATCACCTAAAACTTTCCAAATCATTGAAATTGGGGATGGGATTGAGCTTCGGACTTTTACAGTATCGTATTGATGGTACCAAGGTTACGCTTCGTGAGAACGGTGACCCAGTATTCCCGAACCAAGTAATGACGGTGTATACGGCAGATGCAACCTTTGGTCTGAATCTGAAACACAAGAACTTCAACTTCGGTATCTCATTACCACAATTGATCGGCAACAACCTTAAGTTCTTGGAGAACCAAACAGATCCGCAAAGCAAATTGGCCAGACATTACATGGCCATGGGTGGTTATACTTTCCATGTGGGCGATTTTGGCATCATGCCAAACCTCTTGGTGAAATACGTTTATCCAGCTCCTGTGCAGCTTGATTTTGGACTGAAGTTAGATTGGAGAGACCAGTTTTGGCTTGGGGCTTCATACCGCCACAAGGATGCCGTATCTTTTATGGGAGGAGTTACCGTGAAGGATTATCTTGTGATTGCCTACAGCTACGATATGACCACCTCTAACTTGCGCAACTATTCAAGCGGTTCGCATGAATTGATGATCGGTGTACGTTTCAGACCATGGAAGAAAGTGGCCACCGAAAGCACGGAAGCCGCTCCTGCTGGAGAGAGCGAATAATTAAATTACTCATGATATTTAAAAGGCTCACTTAATCGTGAGCCTTTTCATTTTGAAGCAATTAACATTCTTTGATATGTTGGAGCAAATGTTCCGACCTTTGGGCCGTTCGTCTACCAACCAACACAGACCGGATTGTCCATCTTAAAAAAGCTAGCAGGTCAGACAGCCATTTATGGAATAAGCTCCATAGTGGCGCGGTTCTTCAATTACCTGGTGGTTCCACTTCACACCGCAGTGTTTGTGCCGCAGCAATACGGCATCATTACCGAGATGTACGCCTATGTGGCCTTCCTCATTGTGCTGCTCACCTATGGAATGGAAACGGCCTACTTCCGTTTTTCCACCAAAGAAGGGTTTACGCCTAATGGTATCTTCTCCACGGTGCTCAGCTCCTTGGTAAGCAGCACGGGCCTCTTCATTCTTATGGCCATCATGTTTGCCCAGCCCATTGCCGACTGGCTCCTATATCCCGACAATAAGGAATACGTGGTGTGGTTCGCCATCATCGTGGGGCTCGATGCGGTTTCGTCCATTCCACTGGCGCGACTACGTACCGAGAACAAGGCCAAGACCTTTGCAGGCATCAACATTGCCAATGTGCTGGTATACGTGGGTTTGAACCTCTTTTACCTCAGCTATTGCCTGCCCTTGGTGGCCTCAGGTGGCGGAAACTGGCTTACCGATACCTTCTACTACCCAAGCACAGGCGTAGGCTATGTGTTCATTGCCAACCTTATTGCCAGTATCGTCAAGTTCCTACTGCTGGCCCCAACCATGTTGCGCGGACTCACCAAGCCGCAGCTCACCCTGCTCAAACCCATGCTCATCTATTCGCTGCCTTTGTTGGTGGCAGGTTTGGCAGGCATGATGAACGAAATGTTCGACCGTGTGATGCTGAAACGCCTACTCTATCCCATTTTGGGCGAGGATGGCGCCATGTACCAACTAGGCATCTATGGTGCCTGCTACAAGCTCTCCATCGTTATCAGCCTCATGATTCAGGCCTTCCGCTATGCGGCCGAACCTTTCTTTTTCTCGCAGGAGAAAGAAGAAGGAAGCCGTGCCCTCTATGCCAAGATCATGACCTTCTTTGTATGGGTGCTGGCCGGAACTTTCCTGATGGTGATGCTCTACATCGACCTTTTCAAGCACTTTATTCCGAATGAGGAATACTGGGTGGGCCTTAAAGTCGTTCCTATCCTTCTCATGGCAAACATCTTCCTCGGCATCTATTACAATCAGTCGGTGTGGTACAAACTCAGCGAAAAGACATCCTTTGGCGCGGGTCTCGCCATCTTCGGGGCCATCATTACCCTGGTACTCAACATGCTTTTTATACCCAAATACGGCTACATGGCATCGGCCTGGGCCACCTTTGCCTGTTACGGTTCCATGATGGTGGTGTCTTACCTGTTGGGCAAAAAATACTACCCGGTTCCTTACGAAGTGGGCAAGGTGGCCGCCATGATCGGAGGCTCGGTGCTCCTCTATTGGGCAAGTGCAACGCTGCACGTGTCCGAAATGCCTTACGGCTTCCTGCTCAATGGGCTTTTCCTCTTGACCTATGCCGCATTTTCGCTGGTCTTACTCCGCCCCAATTTTAAGTAGTTTTGCAGCGCTTTTTGAGAACAGAGAAGGGAATGGAAGTACTGATCATTAATGCTTCAGACCACGCACTGCCGCACTACGAAACGGAGCTTTCGGCAGGTATGGACCTGCGCGCCAACATTGCAGAAGACATTGAACTGAAAAGCCTTGAGCGCGCACTCATACCAACGGGTCTTTTTATCGCATTGCCTAAGGGAACAGAAGCGCAGATCCGCCCACGAAGCGGTCTCGCCTACAAGCACGGGCTAACGGTGCTTAATTCTCCGGGAACCATCGATGCCGATTACCGTGGCGAAGTAAAAGTGCTGCTCGTAAACCTTTCCAATGAAGCCTTTGTTGTGAAGAACGGAGAGCGCATTGCGCAGATGGTAGTTGCCAAGCACGAACAGGTGCAATGGTCAGAAGTAACAACATTGGATGAGACCGTGCGTGGTGCCGGAGGATTCGGACATACTGGAAAGCATTGAGTAGATTCCTTCACATAGCATTGATCATCCTGCTGACGATTTCCGTCAGCGCTGCTTTTGGGCAGCGTAAGAAGAAGAAGAAGGAAAAGGAGCTGAGCTATGATGACAACCGAAAGATAACCGAGCTCTTCATAGACGCCAACAAGCAGAAGATGTTGGGCAATTATGAAGATGCAGCTGCGCTCTACCACGATTGCATCAAGATATCTGCAGATCATGCGGCCTCTTACTACGAACTGGCCAACCTACTCACCACCAGCGACCACGTGGCCGAGGCCCTGCCCTTCGCACAACGGGCAATGGAACTGGACCCCGCGAACGAATGGTACGCGCTTTTTACCGCCAACATCTTACTTGGGGTGAACGATTATCAATCGGCTGCCAAGATCTACGAGGATCTTACCGAACGCTATCCGACCAAGGTCGATTACCGCTACGAACTGGCCACTTCTTACCTCTACCTCAATAAATTGCAACCTGCCATTGATGCCTACAATAAGATTGAGGAGCAAATGGGTGTGAATGAGGAGATTTCGGTTCAGAAAGAAAAGATCTACCTGCAAATGGACCGCTTAGATGATGCGGTGAAGGAACTTGAGAAGCTGATTGAGAATTTCCCAGGAGAGCAACGCTATTTGGGCATGTTGGCAGAGGTGTATACAGCCAACGACATGCTCGATAAGGCTTTTGATGTCTACGAACGGATGTCGAAGAACAATCCAGAAGACCCGATCCTGCATCTCAACCTTGCAGAATATCATCGAAAGAAAAAAGACTACGAAGCTTCGTTTATTGAACTGAAAAAAGCCTTTGCAAGTCCCAGTCTAAACATCGACAACAAGATTCAGGTGATGATGTCGTACTACAACCTCACCGAAGGAGATGATAAACTGCTGTCTCAAGCTTACGAACTGTTGGATCTGCTTACCACCGCCCATCCAACCGATGCGAAAGCCTTTGCTATGAAGGCCGATTTCCTGCTGCGCGATGGTAGACTGAAAGAATCGCGCGATTCGTTTTACGAAACCGTCAAATTGGACAGTAGCCGGTTCATGGTTTGGAGTCAGCTGATAAACACCAGCTACGAACTCCGCGATTTTACTGCCATGGAGGCCGACAGTAAAGTGGCCATGGAGCTTTTCCCGAATCAGGGTTCGCTTTATCTGATGAACGGTATTGCCAATAATGCCTTGAAGGATTACAACCAAGCCGCTGCTGCGCTCTCTGTAGGCGAGGTTTTCACCCGATCAGACACGTACTTGAACGTTCAACTGCTATCCGTGCTTGCCGATGTATACAATAACATGAAGCAGTACAACGAGTCGGATGATGCCTTCGAAAAGGCCATCAAGAAAGACCCGAACAATCCGCTTATCCTGAACAACTACAGCTACTTCCTTTCGCTGCGCAACGAGAACTTGCAACGAGCAGAGGAAATGTCGAAGAAATCGAATCTCCTACAACCACGCCAAGCTTCTTACGAAGACACCTACGCATGGATCCTGTATCAGCAAGGAAAGTTCGAATCGGCTTTGGAGTGGATCCTAAAGGCCATGGAGCATGGCGGTAGTCAAAGCGGTGTGATCATTGAGCATTATGCCGACATCCTATATAAGATGGGCGAGACAACGAAAGCGATGGAAGAATGGAAACGAGCCTTGGAATTGGGCGACCACAGCGATGAGCTGCTAGACAAGATTGAAGGAAAAAAACTTCCATGATGATGAATTCGTTCCGATCATTGATCCTTTTTGGGCTGTTGCTAAGCTTCGCGCTAAGCAGCTGCAAAACCTTCCAACCCCTTGCTGGAAGTTCAGCGCTCCCTGCCTTAGATGCTGAGGCCATACTCGATTCAACTTTCCGCAAAAGTCAGTTCAACTACCTCAGCGCAAAGATCAACGTAACCTATCAGACAGAGAACGACACGAAGAACTTTTCCGTTCGGGCAAGGCTCAAGAAAGACAGCGTGATCTGGTTGTCCGTTACTCCGGCCATGGGCATCGAGGTGTTCCGTCTTTGTCTCACACCCGATTCAGTCAAAATGCTGAACCGGATGGATCAGAAATTCATTACCAGTACCTTTGAAGAAGCAAACGAACTGCTGAAACTGAAAGAGGATTTCAGCGTCATTCAATCGGTCCTTACAGGCGCGTTCACCAAGGTCTATGATATGAGCGATTACGCTTCATCCATCGTTGGAGACCATTATGTGCTAGCGGCCAATCCATCGGAAGTAAATCCCGAAAAGGCTGCTTCTCCTATAGAACATATCAGCGATATCTCTCCGCAGAATTGGCGCGTAACCAAAACCTTTTTGAACAGCGAGGCTACCGGAGATCAAATAGTGGCCACCTATGGAGGATTTGAGCCGGTGGGTACCATGATGTTTCCAACCGAAATGCAATTCAACCTTCAAGGAAAAGGAAAGCTGAGCATTGAGCTGAAATGGTCGAAGGTGGAAGAAAGTGATTCCCTCAAGTTCCCATTCAACATCCCAAACAAGTACGTTGCGTATTAGTCGCTACATAGCCGCGTTGGTTTTTGTGCTGATGGGCCATTGGGCCATCGCGCAGAACAAGACCGAACTCGAACAACAGAAAAAACAGCTGTTGAAAGACATTGAGTTCACCAATAAGCTGCTGAACGAAACAGAGGCGAACAAGAAAGCCACGCTCAACGAGTTGAATCTGCTAAGCACCAAGATCAACAAGCGGCAGCAACTCATCAATACCATTCTTCGCGAAGTAGATTTTATCGAAGCGCAGATAGACGAGACCAAAGGCGTAGTAAAATCGTTGGAAGACGACCTGAAACGATTGAAGGACGAGTACGCCCAGATGCTCTATCATGCCTACAAGAATCAGAGTCAGTACGACCGTCTGATGTTCATTCTTTCTTCGGAAGATTTCAATCAGGCCTACAAGCGCGTCAAGTATTTTCAGCAGTATGCCAAGCACCGCCAGCAGCAAGTAGAAGCAATTGATGCTACGCGCAAAGCCTTGGAGTCGCGCACAGAGGAACTGGCCGATAAGAAGTTGAAAATGGCCTATCTGGTAGAGGACAAGGAGAAAGAGAAGATCCAACTCTCTACCGAAAAGGAAGAGCAGGACAAAATGGTCATATCGCTTAAGCAGAAGGAAGGTCAACTCCGAAAAGACCTGAAGGTGAAAGAGCGTGATGCCAAGAAACTGGAAAGCGCCATTGCGCGGATCATTGAAGAGGAGATTCGTAAAGCAAAAGCAAAAGCGGCAAAAGACAATACCACAACTACCACCAAGTCGGGGTTTGCGCTTACCCCAAAGGAATTGGAGCTTTCGGGCCAATTCAGTGGCGATATCGGCAAACTACCTTGGCCTTCAGAACGCGGAATCATCACTTCAACATTCGGAGAGCATGCGCACCCAACCCTGCGGGACATTAAGATCGAGAACAACGGTATTGACATTACCACCGACAAGGACACGAAAGCGCGCGCTGTATACGAAGGAACTGTTTCGGCTGTTGTATCCATACCTGGTGCACACAAAGCGGTTATTCTGCGGCATGGCGAATTCCTGAGCGTATACGCTAACTTAGAAGATGTGCTGGTGAAAATGGGCGATAAAGTGAGCGTTAAGCAGGATCTTGGTTCGGTAGTTACCAGCCGCGAAGACGGAAAGACCATTCTCCACTTTGAGATATGGAAAGGCGCTATGAAACTCGATCCTTCCAAATGGATCGTGAGTAAAAAATAAATACCTTTGACCACATGAAAATCGGCTCCATTCTTCTCTCTTTTGTAGGCCCACAGGAAGTCATCATCATCCTGATCATTGTTCTTCTTCTGTTCGGAGGGAAAAAAATTCCTGAACTGATGAAAGGTCTTGGAAAAGGCATCAAGGAATTCAAGGATGCTTCTAAGGGTGAAGAGAACGACAGAATTTCTGAAAAGAAAGATTAAGCCCTGACCATTTATTGAATGGCCAATATTGCTTCCTATCATCAAGCGCTTAAAAACGGTTCAACCACAGTAAGAAAAACGGTTGAGGCTTTTTTGGCACAAATTGCCCAAACCAGCGAACTGAATGCATATTTGGCTGTATATGCCGATGATGCCTTGGCCGCTGCCGATGCCGTTGACAAAAAGATCGCTTCCGGAACAGCCGGACGTTTGGCGGGAGTTGTAGTGGGAATTAAGGACAACATCTGTTACGAAGGTCATGGCGTGCAAGGCGCTAGCAAGATCCTCACAGGCTTCGAATCGCTTTATAGTGCCACTGCGGTGGAAAAACTATTGGCTGCAGATGCCATTATCATAGGTAGACTGAACTGCGATGAGTTTGCGATGGGAAGTTCGAACGAGAACTCCGCATTCGGAAACGTATTGAACCCGATCGATCGATCAAGGGTACCTGGTGGGTCTTCTGGTGGTTCGGCTGTGGCTGTAGCTGCCGATCTGTGTCATGTATCTCTTGGTTCTGAAACGGGTGGTTCGGTGCGGCAACCTGCTTCTTTTTGTGGCATTGTGGGTGTGAAGCCTACCTATGGTCGTGTTTCGCGGCATGGACTGTTGGCCTTTGCCTCCAGCTTTGATCAAATAGGCGTTTTCGGCAAAACGGTGGAAGATGCTTCGTTGGTTTTGGAAGTCATATCGGGCAATGATGGTTTTGACAGTACTGCATCTAGTAAAGCGGTGCCTAGCTTTGAGCCGAAACCCCTTAGCACCAAGAAATTCGCGTATCTGAAAGAGTGTTTGGAAAGCGATGCGATTGACGCAAGCATCAAAGTGCGGTTTTTGGCCGTGGTGGATAAACTGAAAGCCCAAGGGCACACGGTGGATGCAGTGGATTTTCCGATTCTGGACTATTTGATACCAACCTATTACGTTCTTACTATGGCCGAAGCCTCTTCGAACCTATCGCGCTATGATGGTATGCGCTACGGATACCGAAGCGAGAAGGCAACAGACCTCGAAAGCACCTACAAACTATCTCGATCGGAAGGTTTTGGAACCGAAGTGAAGCGCAGGATCATGTTGGGGACCTTCGTGCTTTCTGCCGGATACTACGATGCCTACTACGGCAAGGCGCAGAAGGTGAGAAGACTGCTGAAGAACACTACGGAACAATTGTTTGCCTATTATGATCTGTTATTATCTCCTACCACGCCTGACGTGGCCTTCAAATTCGGAGAGAACACAGACGACCCGATAAAGATGTACCTCGAAGACATTTACACGGTATTTGCCAACTTGGTAGGAATTCCGGCCATATCTGTGCCGGTGGGTGAGAAGGACGGCCTTCCTTTTGGAATTCAGTTAATGGCCAATCGCTTTGAGGAACCGCAGATGTTTGCTGGAGCAAAACAGATAATGGAGGACTGGGCTGTTTGATGTTCCGTCTTTTTGGACTGTTACCATAATTACCAGAAGCTTTATTTGATCGTATGATGCGCCCCGGGCCGGCCGTGCGTTAAGGATGGAAGCGGCATCCTTTTTCCCTTTGCTCTGCCTTGGACTGCACTCAGGCTTTGGGCGTGCACTGGAGCTATGCCTTGGACCGCCACCGATGTTTGAAGGGAAAAAGATAGAGCGGACAGCCTGACCCCGCTTGCGTAGCCTGCGGAGCAAAGCAGGGGGAACGCCCAACTAGTAATTCAGACACGATGGTTGATAGCTTCTTGTGCCAACTGCCCGTTGGCTGTGCATGTTAAATAATTTTGTAGGATATTGCCCGTTAAGATCAAGGATACGAAAGGATGATGTGGAGAAGTTTGAATATGTTAATGCTGATGCTGGTTTCGGCTGTTGCGTTGGCGACCGATCCGGACACATCGAAGGTGAAGTTGCTGAAGGATGATCCTATTTTGGTGATGCTGGATAGCATGGCATTATCGAAATGGCTTAAAACGAGCAAGTTTACCACTGACGTGAAGGTGCTGAACAAACGTAAATGGAAGGAAGGTGAGGTACCTACCTTCACAAAGGAGCATTATGTGGCTGCGCTGAAGGAACTGGACAAGGCAAGCCCGTTTGATCTGGTGTACAACGAATCGGTAAAGGCCTATATTGATGCTTACTTGGTGAAGCATAGGGAAAAGGTATCGCAGATGCTGGGTTTGACCGAGCTCTATTTTCCAATATTTGAGGAAACGCTTGACCGATACGACCTACCGATTGAACTGAAGTACCTGGCGGTGATCGAATCGGCCTTGAATCCGAATGCGAGGTCCAAATCGGGCGCTACGGGTCTGTGGCAGTTCATGTATAGGACGGGAAAGATCTATAATCTTAACTCCACTTCGTATGTGGATGACCGCTGCGACCCTTACAAATCGACCGAGGCGGCCTGCCAGTATTTCCGTTTTCTGTACGACATGTTCGGAGACTGGCAGATGGTGCTGGCGGCTTACAATGGTGGCCCCGGAACCTTACTAAAGGCCATAAGAAGGGCCGGTGGCAAGCGCGATTACTGGGAAGTGCGCCCATTTTTGACCAAAGAGACGCAGGGCTACGTGCCGGCATTCATAGCGGTGAATTATGTAATGACCCACGCCTCGGACCACAACCTCTATCCGATAAAACCCGACTTCTTCCACTTTGAATTGGACACCGTGGTCGTGCACAAGCAGACCAATTTGGCCACGGTGGCCTCTGTTTTGCAAATGCCCTTGGAGCAGATCCGGTTCTTGAACCCGATATTCAAAAACACCACCATCCCCGAAACGAAAGAAGGCATTGCGCTGATCTTGCCTAAGCAGAAAGCAGGGCTTTTCATATCAAACCAGAAATCACTTTACGACCTGAACGCTCCGAAGGTGAATGAGGCTTACGCCAACCAAGGCGAGATCATGCAGGAAGTGCGAAAAACGCATAAGGTAAGCCGAGGCGAAACGCTGAGCGGCATTGCGGCACGCTACCGTGTGCGCGTAGATGACCTAAGGGATTGGAACGGGATTCGGGACAATATGATCAGAGAAGGACAGAACCTAGTGGTGTATTCCCGTTCGGCCAATGCCACTTCTACCAGCACAACCACCGTTTCTGAAGCGTCTGATAAGGAACCGAGATACCACATGGTGAAGGCAGGCGATACCCTTTGGGATATTGCCAAGAAAAACGGGATCACGGTAGAAAAGCTGAAAGAGCTGAACAATATTGACGGCCATTTTACGCTAAAGATCGGAACCCGACTAAAAATAGGCTGATATGTATACCCCATCAGGCAGTGGCGCTAAGGCGCTCGTTCAGAAAAACCCCTATCGGAACCCTTTGGTCTGGCTTTTTCTTGTTCTGACAATGGTGGCCTGCAACATGCCTGATATGCCTCTACCGGGAATAACGGGTAAGGCAGGAGAACTGGTGGTGGTAATGGCTGAACAGCAATGGAAGGGCGCTGCAGGAGATACTGCTTTTGCGGTTTTGAACCAACATGTGTACGGACTACCTCAGCCAGAACAGATGTTCAATGTGGTGCACGTGAAGACAGATGCCTTCACCAAGATATTCCAAACACATAGGAACATTGTAGTGGCCAATATTGATAAGAAGTTAAAAGCACAGATAGAACTGAAGAACGATGTATGGGCAGCACCGCAAGTGGTGATTGAGATCTCTGCTCCTGATGCAGCTTCGTTCATTTCCATTTTTGAGGCCAACGCCTCCAAGATAGTTGGACATGTGCTGAAGGCCGAGGATGCTCGCATCCTTAAGAGCTATAAGGCCCAGCTGAACACGGAAGTGGTGAATGCGTTGGCAACCAAAACAGGACTGAAGCTCAGCATTCCCAAAGGTTATGATCTGGTACGCGATGAGGAAGACTTCTCTTGGATACGTTACGAAACAAAGGATGTGACGCAAAGCATACTCGTATATTCTGAACCATACACGGAAGTGAACACCTTTACGGCCGAAGGAATGATAGCGGTAATGGACCGCTATGCCCAACGCTATATTCCGGGGCCGGAAGAAGGCTCTTTCATGACCACCTACATGGAGTATCCGCCACTGATGACAGAAACCGCCATCAACGGACGTTATGCCACACAGCTAAAGGGACTTTGGAGAGTGGAAGGTGCCCTTATGGGTGGGCCTTTCATCTGCTACGCGTTTCTGGATGCCGCTGAGAAAAAGGTGTATTACGTACACGGTTTCGTGTTTGCCCCCGGAAAGAACAAACGCAACTACCTCCGCCAGGTGGATGCCATTCTGAACAGCGCCAAAGAAGGCTGATAGGAAAAAACATCTGTTTGTTTCTCCGTTGTCCTTTTATATCAGGTCAACATATAACTTTAAGGCTTTCTAACCAAACCTTACTGTAATACCATGAAACACATTTTACTTTCTTTTTCTGCCCTCCTTATTGCTGCCAGTAGTTGGGCGCAGTGTACCATTGACCCCCAGTATGCCAATGCTGCCCCTGGGCTTTATCCACAAGGTCCGTTGGGCCCATCGTGCGATCTTATTGCACAGAAGACCATTGTCAGTCTGACCGATACCCTTATCGATACCGGAGTACTTGGTGTGTTGACGGCCTACATCGATCAATTAAAGGTTGACTCTGTATACGGTCTTCCGGCTGGCCTAGATCTGCATACAGATATTGAGACCGCAGCGCCTCCATATAACTGGGGAACCTACGTGAACCAAGGAACGGTGCCTAACCAGACTTCTGCCACAGGTTGTGCCTACATCGCTGGTTCTCAAGGTGCTTGGGATGCTGCCATTGGTGGTGGACCGAACAACGATGGCGAATATCCATTGGTTTTCGTTATTGATGCACGTATCCATTCTACAAATAATGGAACTGCCAATCTTGTGATAGGCGTACCAGCTTGGGTAAGTGCTGTAAGCCCTAACTTCGGAGGTGGCCGTTTCTATATTCTTGATACCTTGGTTGTAGCTTCAAACTTCGCAGATATCAGCACCAGCATTTCTGGAAGTTCCAATGTTGACCCTTCTACCCAATACACCTATTCTGTTGCTCAGGATGCGAACCATACTTACGATTGGAATGTGACCAACGGTACCATCGTTTCCGGACAAGGAACCAATTCTATTGAAGTAACTTGGAACGGAAGCGGAAGCGTTGAGGTAGACGTTACAGAAGGTGCTGCTTGCTCAGGATCTGATGCATTGAGCGTAACTGCCAATCCTACAGGAATGGACGAGGTTGCCGGCATCAATGCAAGCGTTTACCCTAACCCAAGCAACGGCATTTTCACCCTTCGATTGGAAACTACCGATGCCATCCATATCCGTATCATGGATGTATCGGGTAAGGTGGTGCGCACGGAGAAATTGGCCGGTAGCACGCTTTACACCATCGACATGCAAGATGCCCGTATCGGTGTTTATGTAATGGAAATTGAAACGGCAGAAGGAAGAACCTTCAAAAAGCTCATCAAGAACTAAGCGGCCTAGCTGTTTGTATAAGAAAGGCCGCTCTTAGGAGCGGTCTTTTTTGTTGCGTTCAATAGGGCTTAAATCAGCACAGTGAATATGGTCATTGACAATTAAAAGCGTACTGTATTAATGAAGAAGAAATGTTGCTGGGGTTTTGTTAGTTTAGTTGCCTATACAAACATTATATATCTCCCTCTCTGTAATCAACAAACCCTAAATAATATGAAGTACCTTCCTTTCATTGCCGCAGTAGCTGTAACGCTCAGCTCCTGCACACTCACCAAACGGACTGCTTACCAACAGGCAGTTGCCCCTACCGCCATGATTCAGGCTCCGCTTATTGCAGAACTGGCTGTAGACCCGACAAAAAAGGTAAGTGCCACCTACATGGCACATAAAGTGAACGAAGAACAGGCCAAGAGTTCAGCATTGTATGCTGCCATGGACCAAAATGGCTGTGATGTAATTGTGCAACCAGTGTTCGAACTCAAGATCGGGAAGAAAAGCATTGAGGCCACGGTAAAAGGCATGTGCGGTAAGTATACTGTAATGCGCAAACCTACCTTGGAGGATGTGACTTTGCTTCAGGAACTGAATGATGCCATGCCGATGTTCGATTCGAGTATCCGTGTAATTGAAAAACGTGAGTCCATCTTTCGGAAATAGCCTGCATTTGTGCTAGATGGAGGTTTCTGAACAAAGAAACCTGCATTACATACACCGTTTAAAAGAACCCCGCCTCCCAGCGGGGTTTTTTCATCCCTTTAAGCGCAATTCCTTCCCTGCTACCATGCCCCAAGACATGGATTTGAACTCCCCTTTTATCCATTTATCGCTCAGATCGTTGTAATGCTTGCTGGCCACTTGGCCGGAGTTGCCAGGGGCAAACATATTGAGGCTCTGTGACAGATCGCTCATATCCACGATCTGCCTGTAGCTAGGGCAAACGAGCTGGCCCGCATATCCACGTTCGCGGAAGAAGGCCGTTTGGTGTACGGTATCCGTATCGCCACCTATGGGCAGTGGCCCCACGTTAAAGACCTTATCAAAAGGCTTTTTCTGTCCTACTGGATGTTCGAAAAGCAACTGATGCAGCTTGCCCCATTGCCACTGGTGCTGGTAAGTGCCCAATTGCGCTTGCAACCATTGCACACTGGCGGTCAGTGCGCGCTGTAGCAGGGCCTTCCGTCCGCCCGCTTCCTTCATCCACAGCGAATCTTCATCATCAAGCAGGCGCATCAGCATGTTCAGGTCGTGCCCATACATTTCGGTAATGCCCGATAGCAGCGGATGGAAGGGTTTGCCCACCATATCATACATCAGTTCCTTGCCTAAAGGCTGTAGCAACAGCAACTCCACCACCTTGCTGCGCAGCACTTGGTAAATGGTGCCGCCAACCGTATCGGTACTCAACTGGCCGTCCCATTGCAGGTACGTTTGCAGTGCCTGTGTCTCTGCGGCCGAGTTTCCGACCACATCATGCCAGTAGGCTTGGAACTGAACGCCCGGATCCGAATAAAGATCCATCATAAAGCGGCCCATGTCCTGCTTGGTGTATGGGCGGTCTTCAGCCAATAGTTCTCCTACGCGCTTAGCCCGCGAACCGCTCATCCACGCATTGCCCAGAAAGTAGGGATAGTCGTCTGTAACGATCTTGTGGTTGCAAGAGATGACCCTTCCGCTTGCGGGATTGAGGCAATGCGGCATTTCCTCGAAGGGAACCGTGCCTTTCCACTCATCCTCGCCCGTAAAACCATTGTATGGCAGCATGGTCTTTTCCCTCGCCCGTATCGGCACCTTGCCCGTTACCCAATAACCGATGTTTTCGTGTACATCGGCATAGACAATATTGAGCGCAGGCGATGTAAGATGGCTTACGCCATGCACAAAGTCGTTCCAACCCGTGGCCTTGTTTATCTCAAACCATCCACGGAACAAAGGGCCTGCCTCAAAGCACGAGGAAGCAAGCGCCACCCGTTTTTCGGGATAGTCGGTCACATCCGAAATGATGGGTCCATGGTGCGTTTCCACCACTTTCTCTATTACAGCCTTTCCTCCTTTTATATGGATCACCTCTTCGGTAATGGTGGCCTTGCGTTCTTCGTTTCCGAAACGGTAAGTGTCTTCGGATGTGAATTCTTCCACAAAAAGGTCCTGTATATCGGTGTAGGCAAGGGTAATTCCCCACGCAATGTGCCGATTGTGGCCTATCAAAACCAAGGGCAGACTGGGAATGGAAACTCCGCTGACCTCCGTTTCGGGGCAATGCAGATGGATCTCGTACCAGATGCTTGGCATAAGCATGGGCAGATGCGGATCATTACATAGGTAGGGCTTGCCGGTGTCCGTAAGCTTGCCCGAAACGGCCCAAGCATTGCTGCCACCCACCTGATTCAGGTAAGGACCATTGATGGCCTCGAAGGCACCATTCACATTCAGCGCATACATCTCATTGCCGTTGGGCAGACCTACCGGATTCCCGATAGGGTAACGTGGGTCTATCTCCTTGGCCTTTTCGGACCCAACTTTGGCTACCAACTTGGCGCGGGCCAGTTCACCTTGCCAAGCAAAACTCATCTGCCAGCTCATCATCCTCGAAAAAGAAAGGAGATGGTTGCGTGTCCATTTCTCGGGTTTGGCCCGCAGCATCGAGAACTCTATCGGAAGCTTCTGGTAGCCGCTTTCGATGTAGGTATTGATGCCCAGCAGGTAGGCATCTAGCAATGTAGCGATCTCTTCGTCCAAGAATTCCTCATCCTTTTTGGCTATACGATGAAAGCCGAAGGTCCGAACGGCCCGGTCCGTGTCCACAGCCTCTACACCCACCAACTCCGCTAATCGGCCAGTGGCCAAGCTGCGGTTCAGCTCCATCTGAAACAATCGGTCCTGCGCATGCACCACGCCTTGCGCAAAGGCGAGGTCGTGAAGGTTATCTGCATAAATGTGCGGCACTCCATGTTCGTCTCGAACTACCTTAACCTCCGCTTTAAGTCCCTTCAGCGTCAGTGTTCCCTCCACTTTGGGCAGTCTGCGCTTAGACAGGCCGTTTATCAGTTGCTTTAATACCGTTGTGATCATGTGCTGAAAGTACGTTTCCCGCTTAAGCTGTGAAAATTTAATACTGACCGCTTGGTCATTCTAAAAAAATACCATTCCTTTGACTGACCAAACGGTCAATCATCCATCCGACCATGCAAATAGCAACATCCGAAGCAACAGAAGGGGCTTCCATTGAACTGGAAGCACTCCGCCACATTACCGTAAGGGAAGAAAACAATGGTTTTGTGGTTTCCCTTACCGATGATATGGGTTTTGAAACCGTAAGAGGATACGGCAACTCGCCCACCGAAGCCTTGAACGACCTACACCGTAACTTGATCTAATGTCTCCACGCTCTCCAGAACAATTTGCCGAACTCCGCGAAGAACGTAAGCGGCAAATATTGGATGCAGCCCTGCAGGTTTTTGCGCACGACAGCTACCACGGTGCTTCCATGGCGGCCGTGGCCAAGCAGGCCAAGGTATCGAAGGGCTTGATCTACAATTATTTCGAGAGCAAGGAGGAAGTCCTTAAAACCATCATCATCGATCTGTTTGAAGAATTGATGAACCTACTGGAAATAAACCCCGATGTGCCGCTGACCCGCGATGGCTTCATTAAAGTAATTGAACTGAGCATCAATGAGGTGATCAAAAACCCGCAGCGCTGGAAACTGTACATGTCGCTGTCGTTTCAGCCCGATGTATTGCCCATTCTGCTGTCGGAAATGATGCCCAAACTGCAACCTTTCATGATCATGATGAGCAATTACTTTATTTCCAAAGGCCATAAGGACCCCATGGCCATGATGAGGTATTATTCAGCGGTGTTGGATGGCGTTCAGATGCACCTGCTTATGGACCCAGACAATTTTCCGATTGAAAAAGTGAAACAGATGATGATCGAACAATTCGCGTAATAGAACACAGATGGCTCGGATTGAATGGATAAACACAGATCTTAACTACAACTATGATGAACATCAACGAAAATAGATCACAGGTTCTCGCTACTACAAGGAGTACCGACAAACAAGCCGCAGCCCTTCCCCCTTCTAAAGGGGGTGCCGAGGAACGAGGCGGGGGATTCATTTCCTCCAACACCAACACCAACAAACAAGGCGGGGGATTCATCTCCACCCCATTCCAAACTCCATTTACCGCACTAGCACCCCTTCTGCGCCCTTTCCTTATGCTTCTTTTCCTTTTTCCCCTTTTCTCCTCTGGCCAAACTGCCTTAGAGATCATTAAAAAGGCCGATGAGCTCACCCGAGGTGCTTCCTCCGAAGGCGAAATGACCATCAAGATCGTCCGCCCCAAGTGGGAACGCGAAATGAAGATGAAAACATGGTCGTTGGGCACCGATTATTCCATGATGCTGATAACTGCCCCGGCCAAGGAACAAGGAACCGTGATGCTAAAGCGCCAGAAAGAGGTATGGAACTGGGTTCCATCCATCGAGCGCACCGTTAAACTTCCTCCGAGCATGATGATGCAAAGCTGGATGGGCACCGACCTGACCAACGATGACCTTGTACGCCAGTCTTCGGTGGTTATCGACTACACGCACCAGATCGTGAAGGACAGTACCATTGATGGGCGCCTTTGCTGGAAGCTGAAACTGACCGCCAAGCCCGATGCTCCGGTGGTTTGGGGACATATCATGGTGTGGGTAGATAAGCAGTATTACATCCAGCTGCGCACCGAGTTCTACGATGAGGATGGCTTCCTCGTCAACATCTTCAATGCCTACGATGTGAAACAAATGGGCGGCCGCACCATGGCCACACGCATGGAAATGATACCTGTAGACAAACCGGGCAACAAGACCATCCTTATTACCAATGCCATCAAGTTCGACACAGGCGTTAAAGAGGATTTTTTCAATACCAACCAGATGAAGAAGATGAAATGAGGGTTTAGGTGTTAGGTATTAGGACTTAGCTTTTAGCCCATGCCAACACAAAAACATATTAGAGAGCTATGAGAAACTTTAGAGAATTACTGGTTTGGCAAAAAGCCATGGAGATAGGGGTCAAAACCTATCAATTGACACGTTCTTTCCCTCCAGAAGAGAAATTTGGTCTGGTTTCTCAACTCAACCGAGCTGCGGTTTCTATCTCTTCAAACATTGCGGAAGGTGCATCTCGCGGGACAGATAAGGATTTCAAGAGATTCCTCGAAATAGCTATCGGTTCAGCTTTCGAAATGGAAAGTCAGATCATCCTTTGCGAGAAACTACAGATGGTGGATACGATTCAATCGGCAGAGTTACTCAAGGAACTCAACGACATACAACGAATGCTTTCCGTTTTCATCAAAAAGTTAAGCCCTAGTAGCTAAAAGCTAACTCCTAATACCTAACACCTAAATGCTACTAAAACTTGCCTGGCGCAACATATGGAGGAACAAACGAAGAACCGCAATTACCATTGCTTCGGTGTTCTTTGCCGTGTTCTTTGCTGTATTCATGCGCAGCATGCAGCTGGGTATTTACGGTAAAATGATCGATAGCGTGGTACGCTTTTATGCCGGACACGTGCAGGTGCACGGAAAGGGCTATTGGGACGATCAGACCATGGACAATGCCTTCTCATTGGATGACCCAGCGCTAGATAAGATAAAGGAGAACAAGCATGTGCTGATTGCTGCCAAACGCTTGGAGGGTTTTGCGCTGTCATCGAAGGGTGACGTGACCAAAGGCGTACTCATGCTGGGCGTTCAGGCAGATGTGGAAGATCAGCTGATGGGCCTTTCAGAAAAGATACAGGCTGGGGCGCTCTTTAAGGAAGATGACAAGTCCGTTATTGTAGGAGAAAAGCTGGCCGACTACTATAAACTCAGCATTGGCGATACCTTGGTGTTCATCTCGCAAGGTTATCACGGATCCAGCGCTGCGGCCAAGTATCCGGTGGCGGCCATCGTCAAGTTTACGGCTTCCATCCTCAACGAAAAGGCGGTTTTGTTCCCATTGAAGGAGGCCCAATACTTCTTCAGTGCCGAAAACATGGCCACTTCCATTGCCACCATCATCGATAACCCTAATCGGATGAAGAAGGTGAAGAAGCAGATCACAGCCGACATCGATTCCGCCAAGTATGAGGGGCTCGATTGGGAAGAGGCCATGCCCGAACTGGTGCAGGCCATCCAAGCAGACAGTGCCGGAGGGCAGATCATGCTGATGATACTCTACATGGTGGTCTCCTTCGGCATTTTCGGAACGATGCTGATGCTCATGCAGGAACGGACCTACGAATTCGGGGTGCTACTATCCATCGGAATGACACGATTCAAGCTTTGGGCCGTTGTTTTCTTGGAAGGATTGATCACCACCATTCTTGGAGCCATCTTGGGCGTGCTCGGAGTCTATCCCTTGGTGCTCTATTTCTTCAATCACCCTTACGAACTGACGGGAAAGGCGGCTCAGGCCATTGCGCAAGATGGTTGGGACCCCGTGCTCCCAGCCTCGCTCGACCCAAGCATTGCCATTACTCACATGCTCATCGTCATTCTCGTATCATTATTAATTACACTTTATCCAGCATGGATCATTTACAAGCTAAAACCCGTTGAGGCTAGAAGAAATTGAATAAAGCGATGAGCTATGAGCATTGAGCCACGAGCGATTAAACAAATGAAAGAAAGTATACATATACACAAGGCATCGAGAACCTTGCGACTACCGCTCAGACCTGTTGAGACGAGAAGGAATTAGCTTATTAGGGAATTAGGATATTAGATAATGAGAGACTACAAGGAACTTAAGATCTGGCAAAAGGGAATGGAGGTCGTTACGGCAACCTACGATCTCGTTAACGAACTACCTGATGTGGAAAGGTTCGGTCTTCGCAGTCAATGTAGCCGTGCAGCGGTGAGCATACCGTCAAATATTGCAGAAGGGTCTGCTAGAAAGAGTACCGCACACTTTCTTCAGTATCTCGAGACTGCTCTAGGCTCAACGTACGAGCTTGAAACCCAGACTATCATCATCCAGCAACGGTTCAAGCTTCCTATTGAACTGACAGATAAGCTTCTTACCTTATTGGATGAGGAAAAGAAAATGCTTGGATCATTCATGGCCAAACTAAGAACCCGAACACCTTGAACAAAGCCAAACTCCTAAATCACTTTTATGCCTCAACCAACTAATTCGCTAATCCCCTAACGACCTAATCAGCTAAAATGCTTTTCAAATTAGCTTGGAGAAACATCTGGAGAAACAAGAGACGGAGTCTCATCACCATCACGTCCATACTGATGGCGGTGTTTCTGTCAAACTTCATGATCAGCGTCAACGAAGGTGTCTTCGGCAACATGTTGGATAGCATGACGCGCTCCTTTCTGGGTCATATTCAAATTCACGCCAAAGGTTTTTGGGAAGACCAGAGTCTGGACAATACGATGGAAGAAGATGGGGCCTTGCAAACTGCTTTGGCTGGAGTAAAACACGTTCAGGCTGCTACCCCACGTCTTCAAAGTTTCGGATTGGCATCTTTCGGCACACAGACACGTGCTTCGCAAGTGGTAGGGGTCGATCCCGAGAGCGAGCAACAGCTCATGGATCTGGAAAAAAGGCTCTACTCAGGCCGCGTCATCACCAAAACAGATAACGGCATCATGCTTGGCTACGAATTGGCCGATCTGCTTAAGATAGAAATTGGTGACACGCTCGTCATCATCGGTCAAGGCTATCACGGAGTAAGTGCCGCGGGCAAATATGAGGTGGTCGGTCTGTTCAAAATGGCATCGCCCATGCTCAACCGTGGCACCATCGTCATGCCGCTGCCTTTGGCGCAATACCTTTTCTCTTCGGAAGGAAGAATTACGGGTTACACGCTCGTGGTAGATGATACGGATGCACCCGAAAAAGCTACGGCAGGCATCTTTCCTTTGGTCGATACAGCAAACATTGAAGTGATGACCTGGCCAGAGCTCTTGCCAGAGATGGTACAGATGAAGACCACCAAAGTGGCAGGCACTTTCATCTATGTGGGCATCCTCTACATCATTGCCGCCTTCGGAATTTTCGCCACGGTACTTATGATGATGGCCGAACGTTCGTATGAGTTCGGAGTGATGCTCTCGGTCGGTATGTCGCGCGCCCGTCTCATGCTCATGATGGTTGCCGAGACCATCCTGATAACCGTCCTTGGGATTTTGGCGGGTACTGCCGTCTCCTATCCGCTCATGTATTACATGAACGTCCATCCCATTCCGCTCACAGGTGCCGCTGCTGGAGCATACGAGAACATCGGCTTCGAACCACTCATCATGACCTCAACCGCACCCAACATTTTCATCGAGAACGGCCTCATTCTCTTCTTCATGTCGTGTTTCATTACCCTCTATCCTATCTATGTCATTTGGAGAATGAAACCCGTAACCGCGATGCATAAATAGTTTGAAGGAGCAATTAGACATTAGCAATTAGCAATGAGAAACTACAAGGAATTAAGCGTTTGGCAAAGGAGCATGGAGATGAGTGCTTCGGCTTATGTCATTACCAAGAACCTACCAGCAGCAGAGAAGTTTGGAATCGTATCTCAACTTAACCGCGCAGCCGTTTCTGTCGCTTGCAATATTGCCGAAGGGAGTGCACGCTCAAGCGATAAGGAATTCAAACGCTTTCTTGAAATCTCCTTAGGTTCCGCTTACGAGTGTGAAACCTTGATATTGACTTGTGTGAAAGTTGAATTGATAACAGAAGCTGACTCGGAGGAGTTCAGGTCACTTCTGACTGAAGTACAGAAAATGCTGTATGTTCTGATCCGGAAGCTAAATGCTAATAACTAATATCTCATTGCTATGTTAATCAAAATCGCTTGGAGAAACGTGTGGAGAAATGCTCTCCGAAGTGGCGTGGTCATCACATCCATTGCCCTTGGTATTTGGGCGGGGCTCTTCGTCATCGCAGTATCATCCGGACTGAACCAACAACGGACCGAAGATGCGCTGAACACCTCCATTTCGCACATCCAGATACACGATCCTCGGTTCGTAGAAGACAATAATGTGGAGTTCCGCATCAAGAACGAAGAAGAACTTCGGGATGCGCTCAAAGGAAATCCTGCCGTCAAAGCTTTCACAGAACGAGTGGTTCTGAATGGGATGGTTTCTTCATCCACAGGTGGTTATGGCGTGCGCATCACAGGCATCGATCCAGAAGAAGAAAAAGCGGTGACCACCATGCACGAGAAAATGGTAGAAGGAGAATACCTGACGGGCATGAAAAGCAATCCGGTCATTGTAGGAAGGAAGTTGGCCGAAAAACTGAATGTCGATCTACGGAAAAAGATCGTCCTCACCTTCCAAAAGGATAATGGCGACATCATTACTGGCGCTTTCCGCGTGGCGGGAATTTTCAAAACATCGAACTCGAAATCAGATGAGTTGAATGTTTTCGTCAAATCGGATGATGTGAACAGTTTGTTAGAAGAAAGTGCAGGTTTTCACGAAGTGGCAGTTCTCCTCAACGATGTTGCGCAGGCCGATACCACAGCTTCAATCCTTGGGGCGGAATTCCCATCGCTTTCTGTCCGTTCTTGGAAAGAAGTGGCGCCCGAGCTGGGTTATGCGGATGAGATGATGCAACAGATGCTCTACATCATCATCGGTATCATTCTTTTGGCGCTCTCCTTCGGCATCATCAATACCATGCTGATGGCCGTTTTGGAACGTAAGCGCGAACTCGGAATGCTGATGTCGGTCGGAATGAACAAGACCAAGGTGTTCTTCATGATCGTGGTCGAAACCGTGTTCATTTCTATGGTCGGAGGACCTTTAGGTGTTGCTCTCGGCTTCCTCACCGTCAGCCACTTTGGCGCTGCTGGCATCGATCTATCCATTGTCGGTAAGGGATTAGAAGAGTTTGGAATCTCCACCACCATCTACCCAAGCCTCGACCCTTCATTTTACTTGAATGTGACCATCATGGTAGTGGTGGCAGCCATTCTTTCATCCATTTATCCAGCCATCAAGGCCTTGCAATTGAAGCCTGCCGAAGCGGTCCGGGCCATTTAGAGGCTGATACGAATTACGAATAAAACACGAATATGACGAACGCTACTGAATGAGACCTCCAGTAAATCGCACCGACCTACTTTATCCAGAACTCAGCTATGACATAATTGGATGTGCTTATGATATCCATAATGAACTTGGCGGAGGACTTTTGGAAAAGGTCTATCAAAAAGCCATGAAAGTTGGTTTTGTAAAACGGGGCTTGACAGTCACAGAACAGGTTCATTACCCGATAATCTATGAAGGCGAGAAAGTTGGGAGTGGTTTCTTCGATTTCCTAGTTGAGGAGAAGGTGGTAGTTGAACTAAAAAGAGGAAGCCATTTTTCGCGGACCCACATCAATCAGGTACTGGCTTATTTAAAACAATCCAACCTGAAACTTGGAATTCTCATTCACTTTGGGCTTGAAGAGGTCCGATTTAAACGAATTGTAAACGATTAATCATTATAAACCAGATACGCACATTCGTAATATTCGCGGGTATTCGTAATTCGTATCAGCAATAGAAAAATCATGTCAGCAATAATCAGAACAAACGAACTTCAGAAATACTACAATCCAGGCGAAGAATTGGAAGTACGTGCCCTTGATGGCGTAACCATTGAGATTGAACGCGGAGAATTCACAGCTATCGTTGGTCCATCGGGTTCCGGAAAAACCACCTTGCTCAACATCATCGGTGGATTGGATCACCAAACGGGTGGAACGGCACATATTGGCGATACCGAGATAACTGCTTTGAACGACAATCAACTCATTGATTTCCGCTTGAAGAACATCGGTTTCGTTTTCCAGGCTTACAATCTCATTCCGGTTCTTACTGCCGAAGAAAATGTTGAGTTCATCATGCTCCTACAGAAGCGTCCTAAAGAAGAACGACATACAAGAGCGCTAGAACTGCTCAAAGCCGTAGGACTGGAAAGCAAAATGAACAATCGTCCGAGCGAAATGAGCGGTGGACAGCAGCAGCGAGTGGCGGTAGCTCGCGCATTAGCTTCCAAACCACAGTTCGTGCTGGCCGATGAGCCAACTGCCAACTTAGACAGTCAATCCACTGCTGACCTACTGGACATCATGTCTGACCTGAACAAGAAAGAGCACGTCACCTTCCTCTTTTCTACGCATGATCAGCGTGTCATTGACCGAGCAAGAAGAGTAATTACCCTTGAGGACGGAAAGATCATTTCTGATGAGACGCGATAGCTCCGGTTCCCCCTTTTAAAGGGGGTGCCCGCAGGGCGGGGGATTGAATGATCACTTACCAATGAAGCATATTCCATACAACACAAACCTGAAGGAGTTCTCAAGAATATTGAGAAGTAACCAAACACTTGGTGAGACTTTACTTTGGATGCAATTGCAGAAAAGACAGGTTCGAGGATATCAATTTAACCGTCAGAAGCCGCTTGGAAACTACATCGTTGATTTCTACTGCAAAGCGTTAAACTTGGTAATTGAGATTGACGGTGGAAGTCATCATTTTGAAGAGATAATGTTGAAAGACATTGAAAGGCAGCGCATTTTAGAGGAACTTGGAATGCATTTTTTCCGAATTGAAGGTGTCATCGAAAACTTAGAGAATGAGCGTGTTTAACGACTTCAAATCCCCCGCCTCGTTCCTCGGCACGCCCTTTAAAAGGGGGAACTGGCTGCGCGCATTTTCCTCGGTGTTTCTCCTCTTCTCAATCTTTCTCTGTGGAATAGTCAATGCGCAAGACACTACCGAAGTCAAACCAAAGCGAAAGTTCAAGGACATCGTTCAACTGCATGGTTATCTCAAAAACTTGAACATCGTTTCGTTTTCTGCTAACCCGATCATCGGAAATTCGAACGAACAGTTCCTACATAATCGTCTCAATCTGCGCGTTTATCCAACCAAAGGATTGACGATAGCAGCCGAATTGCGAACGCGTTTCTTCTATGCTGGTGCCACGGCCAATTCGCCTGCGGCCAAAGACGCCATGAATAAAGACGCTGGCCTCGTTGATATGAGTTGGAACATCGGGAACAACATCAACCCAGTTCATCTCAACACCACGTTAGACCGACTTTATGTGGATTATGGAAACGACAAGATTGGCATCAGAATAGGTCGGCAGCGCATCAATTGGGGCATCAATACAGCTTGGAACCCGAACGATATTTTCAATGCGTTCAATTTCGTGAACTTCGATTATGAAGAACGACCTGGAACAGACGCTGTACGTTTCCAATACTTCGGCAAGAACATGAGCGGCTTTGAAGTGGCCGTAGCTCCACAGCGGACTTGGAAGCAATCAACAGCCGCATTCATGTACAAATTCAATGCGAAGGGCTACGATTTTCAATTCATCGCAGGGCAATACAAAACGGATGTAACCGCAGGTTTCGGTTTTGCCGGCAACCTGGGCAATGCTGGTTTTAAAGGTGAACTGCAATGGTTCGGGCCTTACGAAGGTTTTGTGGACAGCTTGCATACCATAACGGGCTCCATCACGGCCGATTATTCCTTCACCAATTCACTCTATCTGAGTGGCGCGATCCTCTACAACAGCAACGGAATTGACGACAGCAATCCGCTCAAACTCGCTTCTTTCTTCAGCGGTTCGTCACTCACTGCCAAAAATCTGATGCCGACTAAATATAATGCGATGGTCTCTTTGACCTATCCCGCAACGCCACTCATCAGCTTAAGCTTTTCTGCCGTGTATGGCTACGGGCCGAATCTTCTTTTTCTAAGTCCTGGGATTGGCTACTCCATTGTGGAGAATTGGGACGTTTTTCTCGTTGGGCAACTCTTCTTCTCTGACTTTCCTGAACTCACCTCCAGTGGTTTGGAAAACAGGTATCAGAATTTGAGCAACAGCGTTTTTCTGCGGTTGAAGTGGAGTTTTTGACAACCGATCCTCCCTTCTAGTATTTGTCTTTGTGACCAAAGTTCCCATTCACCGGAAACACACGCTGCACATTTGTACCCAACATTAGGGCGGATGTCCGCATCTAGAACAACAAAGTCACTTAAAAACTATTCAAATGGGAATCTTTGACACCATGTTTGGAATCAACGCGGCTAATAGCCCAGTGAAACAAATGATAGACAACGGAGCTGTAATCATTGATGTGCGCACAGTCGCAGAATTTCAGGGCGGTCACGTAGCCGGTTCGCGCAACATTCCGCTTCAGAATATCCAGCATCATGTGGATGAGATCAAAAACATCAATAAGCCAATTGTGCTTTGCTGCGCAAGCGGTGGTAGAAGCGGGCAGGCAACCAGTTTTCTAAGCCGACACGGTATTGAGTGTATGAATGGAGGCGGTTGGACACAGGTGAATGCACTTGTGAGATAATAAACACTCAAGCCAAGAAACCCGGTCTGGTCAGATGGATCAGGTCGGGTTTTTCATTTACTGAAACACACCAAAATGAGATTGCTGAATAAACTGAAAGAACCTTGGGGTTTTATGCGAATGCTGCGCCTTGCCTTGGGTCTATTTACGATGATTGATGCCGTTCAACATCTCAATTGGCTGCTAATGGCAGTATCAGCGGTTCTTCTTTATCAAGGCGTCATGAACGTATCGTGCGTTCCATGCCAAGTTGCTGGTAATTGCGCAGTGCCCGAAAAACAGGCTTCAGACCAAGATTCGGAAGAGGTTGTTTTCGAGAAGGTGAATTAGTTTCGGTTCTTAAATTCTAAAACCGACAGAATTTAGCGAAGCACGGTTTTGCCGATATTGGCAGCATGAAGTCCTCTCGAATTATTGCACTTATGCTATTGGCACTTGGTGTGGCTTTCAACGAGTGGGCTTTCAAATTCTTTTTACCATTAGAGCCAATTAACAGCTTTTTGAGGCTGATGACGCTTGTACTTGACGGGTTCCTTATCGCGTTCATTGTTGCCTTTGGATGGAAGAACCTTCGTTTTTCAGAACGGTTTAGGCAACTGACCCGAATCTGGCCAAAATCAACCAACCTATTCTTGGGGTTATTTGTGGCGTATTGCACGCTGATGGCAGTGGAATTCAGCTGCCGCTTTTATTTTAAGCATGGGTACAAAGCTCCGTATTCTGAACAGACCTTTTGGGAGCCTGGAGCCTGCGAGCGCGATTCAATATTAGGAAGTCGACTACCAAAAGACGCCACACTGAGCCATGCTTATGTGGTCAACGATTCGCTCATCTACAAACAGTATTATCATACGGATGCATTTGGAAGACGCATTACTCCGCAAACAAAACCCGATTCGATTTACCAAGAATTTGCCATGGTTGCTGGCTGCTCTTTTGCTTTCGGTTATGGATTAAACGACCACGAGACATTGAGCTATTTTCTCGATAGCATTACCTCGATGCGCGGCTACAATTATGGCGTTTCTGGTCACGGAACACAACAGACACTCACGTTGCTTCAAACTCGTGATCTGCACGAGGAGATTATTGAATCTAACGGAATCCTGATCCATCTTTTTATTGATGATCACATTAAACGCATGATTGGTTCGCGAAGGTTGATCAAGCTTTGGGCCATCAATTTCCCCTATTACTATTTGGATGGCGATGAATTGAAACGTGATGGAAGCTTCTGGACCGGCCGCCATCTGCTTACGCGATTCTATCGCGCCATCAGCCAAAGTGCATTTCTCGACCTGTTCGATATTGACATTCCGTGGTGTGTAAGTGATGCTCATGTAAAGCTTTTCGGGGCGATTGTCCGCCAATCAAAAGCTGAGTTTCTGAAGCAATATCCGAATGGTCGATTCATCTTGGTAATCGGGCCAAATTCTAAATTGGCAGGTCGGATAATGCCCGTTTTGAAATCAAACAAGGTTGAAGTCCTTGACCTTTCTTCGCTTCTCGATAAGGAGCAAAAGAAGTACAAAATACACTGGACAGAAGGTCATCCGAACGCGAATTACTACTTGGAAATGGCCAAAGCCATTAAAACAGAAGTGAATACTTCGGAGCCCGACCGAAACTGATTGATCTTTTCTGATATTGACGCCTACAATGAAGGACTGGTACCTGAGCACGGTTAGCAAGGAATTGGATCATTTTATCCGATTCTCAATAGTTGGTGCCGTTTGGACCGTAGTTAACATCGCTATTATGTGGCTGCTGATTGATGTGCTAGGCCTAGCAGGTTGGCTGGGTTCCACCATTGGCATTGCCGTTCTTTACATTGGTCGTTATTATAATTATCTGTGGCTGAAAGTAATAGAGCCAAAATTTTGGAAATACGTTTATGCAAGTGGCTTATTCTCACTTTTCATGATAGCAGGAATGACCGTTGCTGTGGATGTTCTCGGCTACAAAGCGTTCTATCCATCAATCATCCTCACTGCGCTCAGTTTTATCCTCAAGTTCCTTTTTTTCAAAAGAATAAAACTGCTGAAGGGAAATAAGCACAGAGATTAACCCAACACCTCTTCTAGCACTTTGTGCGCACTGATCTCCTTCATTCCGTGCAAATGAAGCCGATAGTAATCAATCAGCTTTTGAAGCAATATCCTACGGGTTTGGCTTCCTATTTTCACTTGATGGAATGTTTCCATACTCGTGGGTAGAAGTTGGCGAAGACCTTCAACGACAGCATCTTCCATTATGTAAGGATGAATGGGCTCGAATGGGGTGAATTCTCCTTCCAGCAGGTCGAAATATCGATTTCCTACATCTTTTACCTGCGGGTAGAAACCTAGGAATCGCGAAAATTCCAACATGAATTTCAGATGGAAGTTGCTCACGGATTCTTTTGTTTCATCCAGCAAGATTACCGCTTCGCGTAAGAAAGCAAACAGTTCCTCGTTCTGCTCTTCTTCTCCAATGGACCGCGCAATCACTTCCGCTACAAAAAGCGCAACGCACGT
This sequence comes from Flavobacteriales bacterium, assembly GCA_021739695.1. Lineage (NCBI taxonomy): Bacteria > Pseudomonadati > Bacteroidota > Flavobacteriia > Flavobacteriales > Flavobacteriales bacterium. Next base: position 56,020 of record JAIPBM010000002.1, read on the forward strand.
TTTAACCGTATCAAACGGAATGGCATTGAGCATCTTTTCTCGCTCAATGGTACGCACCGTTCGCATCGTTTTCCTGTCATCATCAGTGAAGGAAAGTTGCACCAGTCCGAGTGGTTGAAGCAGCACCAGTTTTGCCAATGCGGCCTTTCCAGATCCTGTTCTCACCATAAATGGCCGTAGGCCCAGCTCTTCGGTATAGATGCGTGTAATCACCGAACTGTCTGAATAACGTAGCGTATTCAGCACAATTCCTCTTGTGACGATCATCTGATCTTTAGTTGATGAAAAGAATTTTGGTGACGAAGGTTTCCTTGCCGTCTTCGTTAGCTGCAAAAACCATATAAACACCACTTTTAGCTCGGTCTCCAGTAAGTTTGTTGCCATCCCAAATGGCCTGCCCACCATACGCAGTGGTCGCAAAAACCACATTTCCGGCAGCGTCCGTAATTTTCACATCGGCATCTCTTACCAGACCTTTAATAGCAATTGGACCATCATAATTCGCCTCAACAGGATTCGGATATGCATAAACATCCTCATTTACGAATTCTGGAACGCCCCAAGTTGCCGTTCCCCTAAAAGAAATAATCCCTTTGTCTGTACCGATGAACACTTCTCCGCTGAGCTGATCGATGCCCACTGCGGTTATCTGATTGCTGAACAGCGGACTGTTCTCTGTAGTGAAATGATAGATCTGCTGTGTACCATCACTCGACATGAGGAATATTCCTGCACTTGCCGTTCCTATCCATTTCCGATTGGCCCCATCAATGGCCATTGCAGTAACCGATTCGTTTGCAAGCAGATATTGTACGTAACCATCTTGCTCTACCAAAATCTGCTGCGAATCGAAATTTCCTCCAGAGAAAACACTTTCGGGTGAGTAGAATACGGAAACGCCATTATCAGTTCCAACCCATATTTCACCGTCCAAGTCGTTAAGGATGCAGAAAACCTCATCGCTGGCAAGATTACCATTTCCAGCATTTTGAGTTAACCTTCTTGATTGGTCGTCATTAGTGTTTCCAAGTGAGCCATTGTCGTTAAAAACAACCACGCCTCTTCCACGTGGGGCCACAACCCATTTCTGTCCGCTGTCGTCAATGGCAATGTCTCTAAGCGTGATATTTCCGATTCCAGGAATGGTGTAAGCATACCAATTTCCTGTATTGTCTTTGGCATAAAGCAGTTTTTCGGTTCCCGAACCCGAAACCCAAAGTGTTCCATTTCTCCTGTCTATCTGCAAGCCCGAAATACGAATGTTTCCCGGATTGCCAGGTAAGGCTTGAAATGTGCTATTAAGCGTATCATAAAAGGCGACAAATTGGTCGTCATAATACTCCACCAACCCATTACCGTAAGCAGACGCATACACTCTTCGGCTATCAAAAGGATCTACCAGAACACGATAATAGTCTATCAGATTGTTAGTCTCCTCAAACGAATAGGCGGTAATATTAACCCATTCATTGTTTTTGAAAGTGTACATACCATTTCTGTTATAGGCGTTGGCTTCCGTTTCAGAAACACCTCCAGACGCGACATAGCACCGACCGTCCCAAATGCTGATGCACGTACTGCTTACTGCAGATGGCCCATTTACAGATATAAAACTGAAGGTCAGGTTTTCGGGATGCTTGACCAAACCAGAATATCTATCGGATATCCAGATGTTCAAGTCGTCATCCACGGTGGCGTAGTTGGGAGCCGCATAGCTTCCTCCGCCATAATCATAAGCAAGCCGCAACCTTACATGGTCTGAATTAAACTCGCTAACGCTACCTCCAGCAGAAACCAAAAGCCTTCCATGGGCGTCCTCCAAACTGCGGATATCCTGCTCCTCCATTCCATCAAAACGATTCCATTGTCCGTTGTTTAGATAGTACATGGTATCTAATGCATTCGGCACAGAAAGGTTTACGTAAAGCCTATCATTGAACCACGTGGTTGCGTTATACAGTCCATTCGGAATGGTGTTGAAACGGGTCCAATTCTCATAGTTTGCCAGATTTGGACTGGAAAGTTGCGCGTGATATACACCATCTTCTGTACAAGCAAATATTTCGCTTTCCGAAGTGGCCACATCGTAAACATTCAGCGTGGCTCCGCTCGGACCAATGTAATAGGTGTCTTTTACTTCATGCTTTACAATATCCAATACCACAACCGCGAAGCCACAGGCCAGATACGCGTAATCTCCCTTTATATCTATGTTATTGATCGTTTTGTTCCCTAAGATGGATTTGTCTTTGATGTCTGGCACGTTGATGATCTGTCCATCTTGGATCAGATCAATATTCGTGTTGCTGTAAGCTACAACAAGGGTATTGTTATCATCGCTCCAAGCGATCGATGCGTAGCCAATATCTGAAAGTCCATTCACCTTTGTCAGCCGCTGAATATCTCCATCAGCTTTGGCATATCGGAACAGTCCGTTCTGAGAAGCTGCAAAGATCCAATCGCCTGCATCGGCACACTGAACGCCATCGTTATACGGGAGATGATCGCGCCATTGACCCACGGCCACCTGTGCAAACAGTGGCAAATTGATCAAGGCAATAAGAGGTAAAAGAAATAAGGTACGTGGCATTTGCTTTAGCGATAATGGCAAACAATCAGGAACAAGTATAATGGTTGCAAAGCGAAATAACTCGCCTTTGCCCGATATATTGTGTAAGCTACGGTCAGTCTTCCGGCCAACCGATAACTGCAAGGTCGATCTGACGCTTTTCCAACGATACATTCATCACTTTCACCATCACGGCATCGCCTAGTTTGTAAGAGTTTCCTGTGGTTGAACCTACAACGCTCATCGTGTCTGGCTCGTAATCGTAAAAATCATCTGGAAGGTCTTTCAAACGGATCATGCCTTCGCACTTATTCTCTTTTATCTCCACAAAAATTCCCCATTCTGTCACACCCGAGATCAGTCCTTCGAACTCTTCGCCAATGTGATTCATCAGGTATTTGGCCTGCATGTATTTGGTAGAAGCGCGCTCAGCATCGGTGGCCTTCTTCTCCATTTCTGAACTATGGATGCAAAGGTCTTCGTAGTCTTGCTTGTAGGCTGATTTTCCACCATCCAAATAGCGTTGCAACAATCGGTGCACCATCACATCAGGGTATCTTCTGATTGGCGAGGTGAAGTGGGTATAATAATCGAAACCAAGTCCGAAATGACCAATGTTATCGGTGCTATATTCGGCCTTAGCCATGCAACGGATGGCCATGGTGCTGAGCATGTTTTCCTCACCTTTTCCTTTGATGTCGGTCAATAATTTATTGAGCGATGCGGTCAAAATCCGTCTCGGACCAAGTTCAACCGTGTATTCGAGTTGCGCAGCTATTGTCACAAGCATTTCCAAGCGCTCCTGCACCGGATTGTCGTGAATTCGGTAGACGAATGTCTTCGCCTGACCAGACTTTGGTTTTCCGATAAACGTTGCCACTTGCTTGTTGGCAAGCAGCATGAATTCTTCAATCAGCTTATTGCTGTCCTTGTATTCCTTCAGATAGAGTTCAATCGGGTTTCCTTCGTCATCCAATCGGAATTTCACTTCTTCCTTCTCGAATGCGATAGCTCCATTTTCAAAGCGCTTGGCGCGAAGATGCTTGGCGAGTTCGTGCATCGTCAGCACTTCGTCCTTCAGTGGGCCTTCGCCTCCTTCAATGATCTTTTGAGCATCATCGTAGGTGAAACGTTGGTCTGAATTGATGATGCAACGACCGAACCATTCGTTGATGACGTTGGCTTTCTCGTCCATTTCAAAAACTGCCGAAAAGACCAGTTTTTCCTCGTTTGGACGAAGCGAACATACCTTATTCGAAAGCTTTTCTGGAAGCATCGGTATTACGCGATCAACCAAATAAACAGAGGTTGCTCTGTGAATCGCCTCGTCATCCAGCACGGTTCCGGGCTGCACATAATGCGATACATCTGCAATGTGGACACCTATTTCCCAGTTGCCATTCGGCAGCTTTTGGATGGAGAGCGCATCATCAAAATCCTTCGCATCATCAGGGTCGATGGTAAAGGTGGTAAACTTGCGGAAGTCTCGCCTTTTGGCAATTTCCTCTTTGCTGATCTTCTCAGGTATCTCCTCGGCTTGTCGTTCCACATTGGCAGGGAAACTCAAAGGGAAATCGAACTCGGCCAAGATGGAATGCATCTCGGTTTCCATCTCGCCTGGTCGACCTAGAACCGTGATCACATGTGCGATCGGGTTCTTGGCACGCTCTGGCCACTCGGTCATCTTCACAATCACCTTGTCGCCATCTTTAGCACGGAGCATTTCTCCCAATGGGATAAAGAAATCGACTGGCATCTTCTGATTATCGGGCACCACAAAAGCCACCTTACTGGTGGTATTGATGGTGAGGGTGCCAACAAATGTCTCTTTGGCGCGCTCCACAATTTCCACAATCTCGCCTTCTACCCTGTTTCCATGGTCGGTAGCGTAGGCATGCACTTTTACAATGTCGCCCGGCAACGCCTGACGCACTTTACGTGGCGAAATGTAGATGTCGCGCTCGTAGCCTTCCACGGTAACGTAAGCCGCTCCAGTGCTGGTCATATCCACCTTACCGATCAGTTTCGGTGGTGGCGCGTGTTTCAATCGATACTGTCCTCGCTCTATTTCGCGTAGCTGACCATCATTCTTCATTCGATTGAGGGTCTGAGCAAGTTCATTCCGCTCTTGCGTATCGGTAATACCAATTCGCTTGGCTATTTGCTTGTAATTGAGTGCCCGGTCGGGACTTTTACGCATGGTTTCCAAGATAGGCTCTTGGAAAACTGATATGGATGGGCCGCGTTTTTTGCCTTTTCCTTTCTTATTCTTTTTCAAATTTTCTATTGTAAACAGAGCATTAATACGCTCTTACATTCTTGCCTTCCATATAATTGATGAAGGCTCTATTCACCACGCGATTTCCGCCTGGTGTTGGGTAGTTGCCAGTGAAGTACCAATCGCCCAAATGGTTCGGACAAGCTGAGTGCAATCCTTCGATGGATTGGAAGATGAGCTTCACCTCTGCATTGATGTTCTTTGGCGAAATGATCTCGGCCGATTTATCTGAAAGCTGTTCGGCAGTAAATGGACGATAGATATCCTTTACCACATTTACGGTCTGTTCCAAGGGCAATTCCATTTGGGCCTTTGCCTTCTCGTACACATCATCCAAAATGTTGGTCTGCATGGTGTCTTTCAGCAACTCAACTGCCGCTTTAAAGACCATGAAATCGCCCAACTTGGCCATGTCAATACCGTAGCAATCCGGGTAACGGATCTGTGGTGCGCTGGAAACGATGATGATCTTCTTTGGCCCTAGACGGTCCACAATCCTGAGGATGGATTGCTGCAGCGTTGTGCCTCGAACGATGGAATCATCAATAAGCACCACATTATCTTCTCCACGTTTTACCGTTCCATACGTGATGTCGTACACATGCGAAACGAGGTCATCGCGGTGCACATCGTCCGTAATGAATGTTCGCAATTTGGCGTCCTTAATAGTGAGCTTCTCCACCCGCGCACGCATCGAGAGGATGTCTTTCACCTGTGCGGCATCCAACGAACGTTTTCCCGAAAGGATCATATCGGTCTTCAGTACGTTGATGTAATCCTCCACGCCCTTCACCATTCCGTAAAAGGAGGTTTCGGCTGTGTTTGGGATGAATGAGAAAACGGTGTTTTTCACATCGTAATCCAACTCTTTCAGAACAGGTGCTACAATCAGTCTTCCAAGCTCTTTCCGTTCCTGATAAATGTCTTTATCGCTGCCACGAGAGAAATAAATGCGTTCGAACGAACAGGCCTTTTTCTCCAAAGGCTCGCGGAATTTCTTCTCTCTAACCGTTCCATCTTTCTTGATGATGAGCGCATAGCCAGGCTGAATCTCCTTCACGTCTTCCCATCGAACATTGAAGGCCGTTTGAATGGCCGGGCGTTCGCTGGCTACAACAATCACCTCATCATCCTGATACCAATGTGCAGGGCGGATTCCTGCTGGATCACGCATCACAAATGCGTCTCCATGACCGATCATTCCGGCAATGGCATATCCACCATCCCACTTTTTGGCCGATTCGAACAGAATGCGTTGCACATCTATGTTCTCTGCAATAAGCGGTGTGGCATCTAGTTTAGAATAACCTTTCTGCTTGTAATCGTAATACAAACGGTCGTTCTCTTCATCGAGGAAATGTCCGATCTTCTCCAAAACCGTAACGGTATCTGCTTTCTCTTTCGGGTGCTGACCAATTTCAACCAACTGCTGAAAGAGCTCATCCACATTGGTCATATTGAAATTGCCCGCTAAGACCAGGTTCCGCGTCATCCAGTTATTCTGACGCAGGAAGGGATGACAATGCTCTATGCTGTTTCCGCCAAAGGTTCCGTACCTCAAGTGGCCCAAGAAAAGCTCTCCCGTAAAAGGAAGATTCTGCTTCAACCATTCGGGATCTTGAATATGGTCTGCGTTTACTTTGAATTCTTCCTCAAACCTTCCGTTGATGTGCGCAAACACATCTTTGATTGGCGTGGACGAATTGGAACGGTGGCGACTGATGTAACGCTTTCCGGGCTCCATATCCAACTTGATATTGGCCAAACCAGCACCATCTTGTCCACGGTTGTGCTGTTTCTCCATCAGGAGATACGATTTGTTCAGCCCATAAAAACTCGTTCCGTATTTGTCCTTGTAGTACTGAAGCGGTTTCAGCAAGCGGACCATTGCAATTCCGCACTCGTGCTTTATAGCGTCACTCATGGTGGGTTCCTAAGATGCAAAGGTAACGAAATGAAGATGGGAATGTTCTTGGTTTTGGATAAACGGAACTGTTTTACCTTTAGTCCGAAATGAAGTGGGAACAACGTTTTATCTGTTTGATTTTTTGTGTGTGGTCGGTGACCACACTAGCCCAAAATGCCAAGCTTGACAGCCTGAAGGCTAACTTGGAGAGTGCCCGTACGGATATTTACAAACTGAATGCCCTGAACGAGCTGTGCCTAAACTATCTTTCAATAAACCCAGACACTTCGGAGCTGTACGCGAAACAAGGAATCCGCTTAGCTAAACAACTAGGTTCAAAAACAGAGTTAACACGGGCTATAAGAAACAAGGCAGATGCCATTGCCCGTCAGGGCAAAGACAGCTTGGCGATAAGGATCTATGAAGAAGCCCTTGCAATAGAACCCTCTTCGAATGACAGCGCGCTTAGAGCGAACATATATGGCCAGATGGGAGGTGCGCACTACCATTTGGCCGACTATGATAAAGCCTTGACCGCATTTTTCAGTGCGCTCGAACTACTGAAGTCTGACTCTTTAAAGCAAACAAGGGCAGAAATTCTCAACAACATTGGTAATGTGTACTATTTCGTAAACATGCCAGAGGCGGTAAAGTATTACGAACAGTCACTGCAGATTCATCAGGAGATGGACAACTTGGAGGGCATCGCATCTCAGCTTGGTAATCTTGGGCTCATCTACATCAATACTAAAGATTACGAAAAGGCAATCAGCTATTCAGAACAGTCTCTCAAATATTACCGGAGCCTCGGTAATGACCGGAGCGTTGCCCGTTCTGCCGTAAATCTGGCCTATGCTTACAAAGAAGTGGGAAAAACAGGCTTGGCTCTCAGATACGCTAAAGAATCGCTAGAGATAGCCACGAGGCTGAATGTGGGACGCGCTATCGCCACATCTACCATCATGCTAGGCAATATCTATTTCAAGTTAGAGGATTATGGCGCTGCGATACAGTACTATGATAACGGGTTGAAAATGGTACGTGAATTAGGCATGCGGTCTTACGAATGGGAAACCATGTTTTTTTTGGCTGAATCATATCGACTTACTGGAGAGAAAGACAAGGCTCTTACTCTTTACCCTGAGGTAATCTCTCTTAAAGACAGTATCAATACGCAAGAATTGCTAGCTCTTACGGCTGAGAAAGACGCAAAATATCAATCGCTTCAGAAAGAAGGACAGATCAAACTTTTAACAGCAGAAGCAGCGGTGGCCGATCTGGAACTTCGTAAAGGAGAAACGTACCTGCTTGCCGCAACCATCATCACATTTCTGTTGGGCATTGTTTCTTTGATCGTCTTCTTCTTTTACCGGGTAAGAACACGGGCTAACGTTGCTTTGGAGAAGAAGAACAACGAGATCTCAAAGCAGAAACAAGAAATCGAGGAAAAGAACCTCCACATCACCGATAGTATTCGCTACGCGGAAAGGCTCCAATCTGCCATTCTTCCGAAGGACGAAATGTTTGCCAAGCATTTCTCAGCACATACCATCTTATACAGACCCAAAGACATCGTTTCGGGCGATTTCTATTGGATGGAAAGCCTCCCCCCAAGCCCCTCCTTTGGAGGGGGAGCAATCTGCTATTTGGCTGTGGCAGATTGCACCGGTCATGGCGTTCCGGGCGCCATGGTGAGCATGGTGGGCTTTCAGGGACTGAACAAGGCGGTGTTGGAAGAGAAGCTTACCTCTCCAGCAGCCATTCTACAACGCCTCAGCGACCACGTGGAGGAAGCCTTTGAGAAAAGCGGTGGAAGTGTAAAAGATGGCATGGACATCTGTTTGGTGGCCATCGATACCAAGAAACGGCAGGTGACCTACGCAGGTGCGCACAACGCCCTTTGGATCCTTAGTTCCAAAGAGGAATTGCCGAACGCCAATCTGCGCGAAGAGGAAAACGGCTACCGTATGTTTGAATTGAAGGCCGACAGGCGTTCCATCGGTGGTTTCATGGATGCGGGTTCGTTTAACGAAACAACGGTTGCACTGAATGAAGGCGACCGCCTGTTCCTTTTCTCCGATGGTTTTGCCGACCAGTTCGGTGGGCCGCAAGGCAAAAAGCTTGGCAGCAAACGCATGCGCGACACGGTTCGCGAAATGGCGCTTTCAGGAAACCTAGTCGCCCTCGGAGCCATCTTCGAAGACTGGAAAGGCACAGAAGAACAGGTAGATGATGTAACCGTTATTTCGGTGGCAATCTAAGCTAACACCTCTTCTTCGAGCAAGGCTTCTACCTGCGTATATGGAAGGTCAAACGCATCTGAAACACCTTTATAAACCACTTCTCCTTTCACCACATTGAGACCTTTTTTCAATTCCTCATTATCGGAGCAGGCTTTCTTCCAACCCTTATCTGCTAATTGCAAAGCATACGGTAACGTTGAATTGGTTAACGCGATGGTTGAAGTGCATGGAACAGCTCCGGGCATGTTGGCCACGCAGTAATGCACCACATCATCCACAATGAAGGCAGGATTCTCGTGAGTTGTCGGAACGCAGGTCTCAACACAGCCCCCTTGATCTACGGCCACATCTACGATAACGGTTCCCGGTCGCATGGTCTTTAACATATCCTTGGTAATCAACTTCGGAGCTTTTGCTCCAGGTATAAGCACAGCACCAACGATCAAATCGTGGGTTTGAACAAGTTTTCGGATGTTGTACTCGCTGCTGAACTCCGTTACCACATGGTGCGGCATGATGTCGTTAATTCGTCTCAGACGAGGCAGACTTACATCCAAAATGGTAACATGCGCACCCAAACCGGCTGCCATCTTAGCAGCTTGAACGCCCACAATTCCTCCGCCAAGTATCAGCACTTTTCCTGGCGCAACTCCCGGAACGCCTCCGAGAAGAACACCACGACCTTTAACTGGTTTTTGCAAATAGCGCGCACCCTCTTGAATGGCCATTCTTCCCGCTACTTCAGACATTGGCACCAATAAGGGCAGCGATCTGTCTGCCTGCTCAACGGTTTCGTATGCCAGACACACGGAGCCACTGGCAATCATGGCGTGGGTCAAAGGTTCGCTGGAAGCAAAGTGGAAATAGGTGAAAATGAGTTGGTCTTCACGACATTTAGCATATTCCTCAGCTATCGGCTCCTTCACCTTCATGATCATTTCGGCCGAGGCCCAAACTTCGTCAGCAGTTGCAACAATCTTAGCTCCTACGGTTCGGTAATCCTCATCAGGAAATCCGCTGCCATCGCCTGCAAAGGTTTCTATCAGGACCTTGTGGCCTCTTCGGATGAATTCATGTGCGCCAGATGGCGTTAGTGCCACGCGGCTCTCATTGTTCTTAATTTCCTTAGGGACCCCTATTATCATGATGTTTGGATTTTATTTTTACAAATATTATCCAAATACCCCCTATTCATCAGGGGTTACATCAATAAAAACATAAAAGTTTTACGGAACAGCTGTTGATAACGGGGGTTGGCAGCTACGAAACCTCTTGCCAGCGTTTGACCTTCACCTGATCCTTGATGATCTCTATACTCTGGTTGATCATCTCTACACTCATCTTGTTCAGTTCTTCGTCTTCTTGCTCAAGCAGCATCATGTCCATGGTCACATCGGCCAGTTCGCTGATGACCTTGGTATTCTCTGGACTGCTGATGTCAAGCATCATTCCTTCTACGACCGAGTACGTAATGCTTGCAACCGCCTTTTCGAGTTTGGTAGTAATGGTGCTACCGACCAAGGGAATGGCTGCAATGTCTTTTACCTCCGAATTGTTTCTGACCGCTTCAGACACTTTCCGATTAACATACGTTCGCAATTGCTCCTGATAGCGTTCGTAATGCTGTTCGCTGGCGGTTGTTATTCTGCTCGAAAGCCATTCTACCAATACCTCCTTCTGAGGCCGGATCACTTCCAAAATGATACGACTTGCAACTGGTGTTCCGTGCTTCAGTTCCTCCTGAACACCTTCTAGCACATTGACAACCACACGGTCCGAAATCTCTTCGACCACCACGGCACTGTAACGCAGGTAAATACGGAACAGGTAAGAATCGCGGAGGTTGATAACGCCCATCTTGTGAAGGCGCAAAACCATGCTGCCCACTCGGAAAATTCGCAGTACACGAAACTGACCAAGCGGAATGCAACCCAATACATCGTACCAATGGATGAATGGATAGAAGAACCATTTATGATGATGATTATGATAAACTGCCAAAAACCAACGGATGGAAAACTCCCCAATGAAAATGGACACAAAGAACATATCGTACCAATAGAAATTCTGGTGCAGATGCTTGTCGTACCAAGCGTGAAACGAAGGTGCTTGTTCCAGTAAAAAAGCATTCACAAAGTTGATGGTGAAGTTCCATTCGACCAGAATGTAAAACAGGTTGAGGACCACCAGATTGACCATGAAAAGGTCCACCAGAAAGAGGGCGGTGCCCCGTTCGTCCTTGAATTTTGACCAGTTTATTTTGAGCATGCGGCAAAAGTACCGCGCAAATGACCTTCGACAGTTTTTATGGTTTTTCTATACACTACTTTTCTTACTGATTGACCCCAACCCTTTTTCCGAAAAGCATCTTTCTCATCAGAATGACTCCCAACGCATCCGATCCCAAACCGCGTGATATGATGATCTGGCCCTTGACGGTGATGAATCTGGTGCTTAAAAGAGTCAATCCGCCAAACAGACGTGATTCTGCTGCCGCAGATGACGCATGGAAAACATATAGAATCCGGATTCTTGAAATACTCAACCAACGCGGGGTAGAATATATAGAAACCACCGATCATCAGATCATTGCAGTGGCAGGAAAACCGATGCCCGACAAAAGCAACGTGCAAGGTTTGGTGCTGGCTGCCTTAGAAATTCGTGATTGGCTTGATCGGATGAACAAATTGAACAGTGAAAACCAATATGATTTCAACATAGGAATATACACCGAAAGGGTGGTGGCGGGCATCATTGCCGCGGTTAGAATGCCCTATGATCTGTATTCACACGCCCTCAACGAGGCAGCAAGGATCTGCCAATGTTCCAAGCACGGAACGGTAACCGTATCAGAATACACCCATGCCTGTTTATCGACTGCATTTGAGTGCCATCATTCTGGCGGCTTGGTGCCTTTAGAGCGAATTCACAAACCTATCAGACGACTTCTTCGCGAAGCGAGCAGAAATACGCGAGCTGACGATGCTTGTCCTATAAACCTCTACGAAGTGCGCTCGGTAAAACATCCAAAGCATTGACTAAAGATCAATGTTCCAAATGGTTCCAACCCTGCGCCCTTAGTGGAATGATCTGGTCGTGCGAAACCATGTTGTAACCATCGCCCTTATCGGTAATGTGACCAATGACACGAATGGCCGGATTGTCCTTGATCCGTTGGTAATCTTTCAGATCAACCGTAAAAAGCAGTTCATAATCTTCACCTCCATTTAGCACACATGTAGTGGTGTCGAGATTCAATTCTTCGGCTGCAATGGCGGTTGTATGATCAACAGGAAGTTTCTCAATGTAAATGCGACAACCGACTCCACTTTGAGTACAGATATGCATCAGGTCTGAACTCAATCCGTCTGAAATATCGATCATAGAGGTTGGAACAACTTTTTCGAGTTCGAGAATGTCGATGATATCGGCCCGTGGTTCGGGTTTCAACTGACGTTCCAGCACATAATCGTGACCTGTAAGGTCTGGTTGTATCTCTGGGTTTTCCTTGAAAATTGCTTTCTCTCGTTCAAGCAATTGCAGGCCGAGATAAGCCGCGCCCAAATCGCCCGAAACGCAGATAAGATCGGTTTCTTTTGCTCCGTTCCTGTAGGCAATGACCTCTTCCGTGGCTTCGCCAATGGCTGTAATGCTGAGCGTTAGTCCGGATAGCGAAGTGGTGGTATCTCCACCCACGAGGTCGACATTGTATTTATCGCAGGCGAGAAGGATTCCCGTGTAGAGTTCATCAACCGCCTCTAAGGGAAAACGGCTGGAAAGACCGATGGAAACGGTGATCTGCGTTGGTTTTCCGTTCATGGCGTAGATGTCGGAAAGGTTGACGGCCACGGCTTTGTAGCCCAAATGTTTGAGCGGCACATAGCTCAGGTCGAAATGGATTCCTTCCAAGAGAAGGTCGGTGGAAATGAGTGTTTTTACTTTTCCCGTTCCGAGCACGGCAGCATCATCGCCAATTCCTTTGACGGTGCTTTTCTGTGTGAGTTCTACACTTTGCGCAATGCGATCAATAAGGCCGAATTCGCCCAGATCGCTTAGTTCTGTTCTGTCTTTGTCTTCAAGCATGGCGCGAAGGTCGTAAATGGAACGCTATATTAATGGAACACGGATGACGCGGATTGAACGGTTCTGAACTGATAGGAATATTAGAACAAAAAAGGGGCGTATTTCCATACGCCCCTACTTGGTGTTCTATCAATATTGGGCGAAGCCCAGTGAGAATCAAACCTTACCCAATTTCTTGCGCTCGTGCTCTTTCAGGAATGTCTTTCTGAGACGGATGGATTGTGGCGTTACTTCCACGTACTCATCTGCCTGAATGTATTCCAAAGCCTCTTCGAGTGAGAATTTGATAGCTGGTGCCATTCTGATCTTCTCGTCTGCACCTGAAGAGCGCATGTTGCTCATCTTCTTGGTTTTGGTCAGATTCACGATCATATCGCCAGCACGGGTGTTTTCTCCAACCACTTGTCCTTCGTAGATCGCAGTTCCTGCTTCGACAAAGAATTTACCTCTGTCTTGCAAGTTGCTCAGCGTGTAAGGAATGGCTTCGCCTGGTTCCATAGATATAAGCGAACCGTTCTGACGACCAGGAATTACTCCTTTATAAGGTTGGTATTCCTTGAAACGGTGGCTCATGATGGCTTCACCCGCAGTTGCTGTAAGAAGTTGATTTCTCAACCCGATGATTCCCCTAGATGGAATGGTGAATTCGAGCAACATACGGTCGCCTTTCGGTCCCATGTTCACGATCTCACCTTTTCGGTTGGTCACCATTTCCACGGCTTTTCCGTGTACTTCTTCTGGAATATCGATGGTCAGGTCCTCAACTGGTTCGCACTTCACACCATCAATTTCTTTGATGATAACCTGTGGTTGACCAATTTGAAGCTCATAGCCTTCTCTCCTCATCGTTTCAATCAATACGGAAAGGTGTAGAACACCGCGTCCGTAAACTTGGAAACTATCAGCCAAGTTGGTGGTTTCCATTCTCAAAGCGAGGTTTTTCTCAAGCTCTTTTTCCAAACGCTCACGTACGTGACGTGAGGTAACGAACTTTCCTTCTTTTCCGAAGAATGGCGAATCGTTGATGGTGAAAAGCATGCTCATAGTAGGCTCATCGATGCTGATAGGCGCCATTGCTTCTGGAAACTCTGCATCACAAATGGTGTCACCAATTTCAAACCCTTCAAGTCCGACCAACGCGCAGATTTCGCCTGCTTCAACCTCTTCCACTTTCACTTTACCCATTCCTTGAAACAAGTAAAGCTCTTTCAGTTTTCCTTTGGTGATGGTGCCATCGCGCTTGATCATAGCAATCTGCTGACCTGCTTTCAATGTTCCTCTGTACAATCTTCCAATAGCAATACGACCAGTGTATGGCGAGTGGTCCATAGAAGTGATCTGCATCTGCGCAGGACCTTCAGCAATTTTAGGTGCTGGAATGTGCTCAATAACTTGCTCCATCAAATAATCGATGTTGCCGGTTGGTTCAAATGGCTCTGGACCCATCCAACCTTGCTTTGCCGAACCGAAAACGGTTGGGAAATCAAGCTGATCTTCCGTTGCTCCAAGGTTGAACATGAGATCGAACACTGCTTCCTGAGCGATGTCTGGCGTACAGTTTGGTTTATCAACCTTATTAACTACCACAATAGGCTTCAATCCCAATTCGATTGCCTTTTGCAATACGAAACGAGTCTGAGGCATCGGTCCTTCAAAGGCATCAACCAACAGCAATACACCATCAGCCATGTTCAAAACACGCTCAACTTCACCCCCAAAGTCGCTGTGACCTGGAGTATCGATGATGTTGATCTTGGTGTCTTTCCACATTACCGCAACGTTCTTGGCGAGGATGGTAATGCCGCGCTCGCGCTCCAGATCGTTGCTATCCATTACAAGCTCTCCCATCACCTCGTGGTCTTTGAAAACCTTGGCAGCGGATAGAATTCTATCAACCAACGAAGTTTTTCCGTGGTCAACGTGGGCAATAATGGCAATATTCCTTAATGATGTCATGTCCTTGAAAATCAGCGCGCAAAAGTACGGTTAAGTTTGTGGCGAAAATCACTTGTTCGAATTATGAAAAATCCGTCTCCATTAATCCGCTATTCGTTCATCGCGGCCATCGGCTTTTTGTTTGTTGGGGCGCTATTTACAATGGTAAAATGGCCTGCAGCCGAACTATTTGCCATTCTCGGTGGCGCATCTACAGTCGCACTTTACGTTCTTTTCAACAGGGCAGCAGCAGTTAAAAGAACGTCCGCCTATCCGCGACATGCGGCATTTTTAGCGCTTGTAACAGCTATTGTGCTCAAATCTTTCGGCCTGTCGATCGGGTCTTATTTCATGTTTATTGCGCTGGTTGCAGTACTTGTATGGTTTGTGTGGTCCGTTTTAGAAGAACTTCCTCCTTCAGAAGACTGAGATTATCTCCATCTTTGCGCCATGAGCCAAGGCAAACTCATCATTTTCTCTGCCCCAAGTGGATCGGGCAAAACAACGCTCGTTCATTTTCTGCTTTCAAAACCCGAATTGAAACTGGCATTTTCTGTCTCAGCAGCCAGTAGATCAAAGCGGGCCAACGAAGAAGATGGAAAAGACTACTACTTCCTTACACCTGATGAGTTCCGTGCTCGGATTGCGAAAGGCGATTTCTTTGAATGGGAAGAAGTGTACGAAAACCAATACTATGGAACCCTGCGTTCGGAAATTGACCGCATTCATTCCCAAGGGAAAACGGTGATCTTTGATGTGGACGTAGTTGGTGGATTGAATTTGAAAAAACAATTCGGCAATAATGCCTTGGCCATTTTTGTACAGCCTCCATCGGTTAAAGAGTTGGAAAACCGATTGAAACGCAGATTGACTGAAAGTGATGAAAGTTTAGCCAAGCGCGTGGCCAAAGCGGAAGAGGAATTGACCTTTGCCGATCGCTTTGATGTGGTTGTTGTGAATGACGACCTGGAAATCGCTAAAAAAGACGCATACAAGCTGGTTGCTGATTTCATCCAATGAAAAAGGTCGGCCTGTTCTTCGGTTCGTTCAATCCGATTCATGTCGGACATATGATCATTGCCGACCATGTTGCCATCAATACCGAACTAAAGGAGATATGGTTTGTGGTATCGCCACATAATCCGCTCAAGCAAAAAAAAAGTCTGTTAGACGGGCATCATCGCTTATCGCTTGTGCGGCTTGCAACTGAAAATGATCCGCGGTTCAAAGTATCTGATATTGAATTTCACCTTGAGCAACCTTCGTACACTTCAGTCACACTCGCATATTTAAAGGAGAAATACCCGAATGTTGAGTTCACATTGATAATGGGCGGAGATAATCTGGCCTCATTTTCAAGATGGAAGAATTACGAATCCATTCTTGAAAATTATCCCATTGTGCTTTATTCGCGTCCTGATTTTGACGCAACGGAAATGCTTGATAGAGGCAGAATAACGGTGCTAGATGCTCCACAAATGAATATTTCATCCAGTTCCATTCGCGAACAGATAAGTGCAGGCCACAGCGTAAAGTATCTGATGCCCGCTGAAGCTTGGGAATATTTAGATGAAATGAACTTCTATAAATAAGTGATATAGTATTACATTTAAGTTCAACTTATGCAAGAGGCTAGTACGATCATACATTGGGGAGTTCCTATCATTTCCATCGCCATCCTTTTGGTTGCGTGGTGGCTCTTGAACGGCCGTTTGAAGAGACAACGTCTGAATGACGAACTGGAACTGGGAAAGATGGAAGCCGAGCGTCTGAAACAGCTCGACCTTGTCAAATCCGACTTCTTCTCTAACGTAACGCACGAGTTCCGCACACCTCTCACGCTTATCCTTGGTCATTTGGAGCAGGTTATTCCTACCATTGGCGATGAACAGGCCAAGAAAGAGTTGATCGTAGTTAAGCGAAACGCCAAACTCCTGGAGAAACTCATCAACCAACTTCTTGACATTGCGAAGATCGAAGCGGATAAAATGGACCTCGATCTACGAAGAGGCAATATTGTTCCATTTGTAAATGAAATCCAGAAATCCTTCGTTTCTCTTTCGCTGAGAAAAAAGGTTGCGCTCAAGTTCAAAGCCAACGATGAGGTAATTAATATGGATTTCGACCCAGACAAGATCGAGCTCATATTCTTCAATCTACTCTCCAACGCATTCAAGTTCACGGATAATGGCGAGGTGAGTTTGCAAGTTGGATTGGCGGAAAAGAATGGAGCCGAATATTGCAAGTTGGTCGTTCAAGACACAGGTATCGGAATTGTGGAGGATCAGATTCCTATGGTTTTTGATCGCTTCTATCAGTCCGAAAATTCGAGATGGAGAAAGAATAAAGGAACAGGAATCGGCTTAGCACTGGTTAAAGATCTGGTTGACCTTCACAAAGGCACGATTGAACTGAAAAGCATCTCAGGAGTCGGAACAGAAATCACCATTCTGCTTCCATTGCACCAAGATTCTGTGAAGTCCAAATCCGACATGGAAATTCCAGCATTGGAAGCCATTGATCCTGATCTGGAAGTTTCGGAGGTATTTGAACCGAACAATCAGACGCTTAGCGAAGAAGAAATAAATGCTCAGAACATTGTTCTTGTGATTGAGGATAATGACGATATCCGAAATTTCCTGCGACTTACTTTGGAACCGAGTTATCGGGTTTTTGAAGCTGTTGACGGAGAAACAGGAATTGAAAAAGCCATCGAGATCATTCCAGATATGATTGTCTGTGACGTGATGATGCCAGGTAAAGATGGTTTTGAAGTGACCAAGATTCTGAAGAAGCAGGAGAAGACCAGCCACGTTCCCATCATTCTTCTCACCGCAAAAGCAGGACTCGAAAACCGCATTACCGGACTCGAAACGGGCGCAGACGCTTACGTTCCAAAGCCGTTCAGTTCGGAAGAGTTGCATGCGCGCATCAAGAATCTGATAGACGGAAGAAAGAAGCTGAAGGAGAAATATTCGCGGTCGATGCTGGTGAAACCAGAAGTGGCACACGAACCTTCTATGGAAGAGAAATTCCTAATGCGTGTAAAAGGCGTGGTTGACAAGCATTTGGATGATGAAAACTTCAGCGTAGAAGAATTGAGTAAGGAAGTCGGAATGAGTCGTGCTCAACTCCACAGAAAACTCATTGCGTTAACAGGAAAAAGCGCCAGCAGGTTTGTGCGCAACTACCGTTTGGAGCATGCATACCAATTACTGGAAAATAAAGTTGGCACAGTTTCTGAAATCGCATACCGCGTAGGCTATAGCAGCCCAGCATATTTCACGAAGTGTTTTACCGAAGATTTCGGCATCTCTCCAAGTCAGGTCAAGAAGGAGATCTGACCCGTTATACTTATGTCTCATTTTGATTTTGCAACAGATCCGCTGTGGCGTTGCAACATAATTGAACAGAAATCGGGCGAACGACCTGTTCATAACACATGTTGCTACAAGATGTGAAACACCTTTCGTAGTTCTCGGCACCAGCGAACAAGCCGTTCGCTCGCTTCTTGCTGACATTTGAGTCAGTCAATCACTAAAAGAAGACGGCCATGAAAAATCAAGCAAAAAACAACGGGCAACGCTCCATTTTGATGAGCGCGGGACGCGATACCTTCTCGCGCGTACTACTAATAGTTGCTATCATATTATACTCTACTGCGCTTGTGCTTCTGGCCAATTTAGCAATTGCAGGCGAGAGCAAAGACCTCTCTGGCGCACTCATTAAAGTGAACAACCGTTTGAACGGAGAAGCATTCGCCAATACGAATGCAACGGTTCGGTCGGTACACGGAAACGTTCTTGCCATAGATATGCGTCAGACTGATCTTTCAAAACTGAATTCCGTTGAAGGCATTTGCGCCAGTCAGCTAGATAGAATGGGAAGCGGTCTGTCAACCCTCGACACGAGGGTGGTAAAGAGCAAGTATTCTGGCGCCCACGTGGTTGTTGGGGTGCTTGATAATTCCGGTGTCATTTCAGCGTCCGATATGACCAATCTGATGAAAATGGAAACTGCTGCAAACATCGGTTTCATCTCTTACCTATCGGATGACCCTACTTCTACCGTTATCATGCGCAATCTGAAAGGAGGAGAAAGCAACCTTGTGGAGGCATTGGCATACATGCAGGAATATGCTAAAACCGTAAATAAGCCGCTGGTAATAGAAATGGTATTGAGCGGAAAAGAGCTTGAAAACCCACTTTTTGTTCAGGTATGTCAGAAAATTGCTGAGGCAGGAGTCCAATTTTTAGGCGCTCCTGGAGTGAACATAAGCTATTCGAGTGCTCAGGCGCCAATCCAATTGGCATTCAGCATGTTCAACACCAAAACAGGAATGATCACGGACCAATCCGACTTTTGGGCAATCGGTGAAGTGAAAATGCAAGAGATCATGCTTTTAGGTTCTGACGACAGAACGTGTGAGATCTTTTTCCTCACGGAATCCAATTTCGATAAGATCTACATGTCCAATTCGTCTGATGATGTGGTGATGGTAACCACGCTTAGTGCTGATGGAGAAGTGAACTATTACCATGTAACCAACAAGGAAACTGCCTTGATTCCAAGACCGTTGCTGAACGGAACCCCTGTTTTGGAAGATGGATTGACAGGCATCTACCCATACTTCTCCAAAAAGGCACTGTTCAACGATGGCGTGGCCAAAAACCAGTTTGTGGCGTTGAACAGGATAAATCGAAAAATCGCGCTCCATCCAGATAGCGGAATGGCTTTGTCTATTGGTTCACCTTCGGCTCGCACACTGGCAATGTCCTTGAGCAACCTTGCAGGTTCAATGAAAATTGAGATCCGAGATGCGAATGGAGAAACGGTTTACAAAAACCGTCCAGATGCTGAAACACAAAGCATTCAAACAAAAATCGACCTCTCGGAAGGGGCTGAAGGGCTGTATTTTCTTGACTTGACTTCCCCCGAATTTCACCAGAGCTTCGCCCTGCTGATGGATTGATATAAGAAGCCCCGATGAAAACATTGGGGCTTTTTTTGCTTCATTTTTTTACGGTAGAAAAGCTCAGGCAATAGTTGTTTCAAGTTCAACTGACTTCCAATCTGGTCACTATTCTGAGTTTTGCTGAAATGAACTTCTTGAAATGTCAGTGCCTTTGAAGAATTTTTGCGCGTCTGTAAGTGTCAAATAATTAACAGTATCTTTGCGGCTTCAATAATTATTTAATTACAAAATGAAAAAAGGTACAGTAAAGTTTTTCAATGATTCTAAAGGTTTTGGTTTCATTATCGATGATGAGTCAAAGACGGAATACTTCGTTCACGTTTCAGGTCTAATTGACGAGATTCGTGAAGACGATAACGTTGAATTCGAATTGAAAGAAGGTAGAAAAGGACTTAACGCAGTAAACGTTAAGGTTCTATAATATTTTTGATCTGTAGAAAACAGAAAGGCTCGCCAAATGGCGAGCCTTTTTTATTTAAAGTGGTTTGTTTTAACCCGTGTTTCAGTAAAAAGACACGACTATTTCAACTCATTCAAACTCCAATCATACTCGTAGAACGAATATTTCGGATTGAGTTTTATTTTCTTCAACAGAAATCGCTGAATAAACGGAATGACCTGATCTGAACCACCAAAATCGGGTGCGTACCATTCAAATATCTGCGATACCTGTGCATTCGGCCCTTGCAATCGAATGAAGGCCGGGTCGTTGATAACGGTCCTTGTCTGCTGCTCCAACTCATCATCCAACTTTTTAGATGTATAAGCAAATGAAGCCAATTTTGGACAACCAACTGCTGCACAAACCAGCACGAAATGTAAGCGTGGGTCGGGAAATTGTTTGGCAAGTGTTTCCTTTTCCAAGTCATTCAGTGTGATTTTCTTTCCGCGCAACGTGAAGGTTTGCTTATCAAAGAACCCATCGATTTTAAGCGGCCCTTCTACGGGATGATGATCAACAATTCCTTTGATAACGAACAGATTGTATGTGTTGATCAGAAATGCTTTCTCCTCATCTCCCTGATGTTCTTGGGCCGTTGCAATTTGCTTGAGTAGCGCATTCAATTCGGCAGGATTGGCCTTGATTTCCTTGTAATCCACCAAACCCTTTTCCACATTCTTTTTCAAAAAAGCGTCAGCATCCGTAAAGAAGTTCTGCGCCTGAATAGAAAATGAAAATAGAAGAAGGAAAATAGGAATGAGTGATTTCATACGATTTGAATGGCGAAGATCATGCCAGATCACCAAGGGTTCTTAAGGTCCTCGGCTGTGTAACGATGTTGTTTCAAGATGAAATTGGAATCTCGCGGAGCTTTTAGTTGCAACGGGTCACTTTTCCCAATGCGCGAAAGGAATGCAATGGGTGTAAGCACAAGATAATAGACCACGAAAAGGATAATGGCCGCATTGATCTTTCCCATCGTTTCGCCAAACCAAAGCCATGCACGATCAATCAATAGTGCAGCCTTTTCGCTAAATGCAGAAAGAATAAGCACGCTGAAAGCAATGATCAGAAATACCTTTCCGTGGAAAAGCAGATGAAGCGCGCAGAAACCCGCTACGAGTACAAGAATGTTCTTATACGTTTTCTGCATCAGAAAAGTGTGTAAACAAAAGGCGCAACGGCTGTTCCTCCACCCATCACAATTAGGATTCCGAGAAGTAGCAGTACCAGTACAATTGGCGTGAGCCACCATTTTTTGCGTTCCATCAGAAATTTGAAGAGGTCAGAAAATGCTTCCATGGTACAAGTTTGTAGCGAAGTTAATTATCCTTTTTCAGCGCAATGAACGGACCGATAGCCAATACGTCCATTTCGGTATTCAAAAAGCCATTGATGGCGTCTTCTGGCGAACAGACGATCGGTTCGTTATTCACGTTGAAACTCGTGTTGATGGTAATTCCGTGACCCGTTTTCTCTTTCATTTTGGAAAGCAGTTGATGCATCAACGGATTCGTGTCCTTACTCACTGTTTGAATTCGGCCCGACATGTCGACATGTGCTACAGAAGCGAATTCAGAGCGCACCAGATCAAGCTTTTCCTTCCAGGACAGCGCGCTGTAGTTGGCAGGCAGTTCGTTGTGCCATTCATCTTTCCATTTATGAACCTGTAGCATGTATGGCGATGGCAGTTCCACATCGAAATAACGTTGCAGGTCTTCTTCCAAAAGAATAGGCGCAAATGGTCGGAAACTCTCTCGGTACTTGATCTTGAGGTTCACCTTCTTCTGCATTTCCGGACTTCGGGCATCTGCTAGAATGCTTCGGCATCCCAAAGCCCGCGGCCCGAATTCCATCCTTCCTTGGAACCAACCAATGACATTACCTGAAACGATCAGTTCACTTACTTTTTCAGTTAGGTCGTTTTCAGCAGCAGTTTTCGAGAATTTGATGCCTTTCGAATTCAGTGCCAATTCAATTTCAGCATCGGAGTATTCCGTTCCGAGCAACGAGCCCGACATGGAATCCGGGCGCATCGCGGTTCGTTCCTTTCCTTCAAAAATGTGGTAAGCCGCCAAGGCAGCACCAATGGCACCACCAGCATCTCCAGCCGCGGGCTGAATGTAAACCTCGTCAAATAGACCAAGATCAATCAGCTTTCCGTTGGCCACACTATTCAAGGCTACTCCGCCAGCGAGGCAAATATTACGGCAACCTGTTTTCTCCTTGGCAGTCTTCGCCATCTTGACAAAAATGTCTTCGGTTACCTGTTGAATGGCCAGTGCCATATCGCAGTGCTCACTCAACATTTCATCATTCGCTTCACGTTTTTTCAGTCCGAAAAGTTTTTGCCATTTCTCGTCCTTCACCATGCGAAGACCCGTGGCGTAGTTGAAATAGTGCTGATCAAGCCAAATGGAGCCGTCATCATAAACAGTTACCAAATAGTCAGTAATGAGTTTTCGATACTTTGCGGTTCGTTCCCCTTCAGGATTTCCGTAAGGCGCCAATCCCATCAGCTTGTACTCGCCTTTGTTGACTTCAAACCCCAAATAATAGGTGAAAGCAGAATACAGCAAACCCACGGAATGTGGGAAATTCATGGTAGCGAACATCTCGATGTCTTTTCCCGAACCCTTGCCAATGCTGGCCGTACTCCATTCACCAACTCCATCAATGGTCAGAATAGCAGCATCTTCAAATGGCGAAGGATAAAACGCGGAAGCCGCATGCGAAAGATGATGGTCCGGAAAACGGATCGGAATCTTCTTGGCCTCTTTCGAGTCAGAAATCTCTTTCAACCCATTTCTGATCTCGTGCTTATGAAACAGCTTTTCGCGAAGCCAAACTGGAACGGCTTTGTGGAATGAGATAAATCCGCTTGGCGCGAAGGCATAATAGGTTTCCAGCAAGCGCTCGAATTTGAGTAACGGTTTGTCGTAGAAGGCAATCGAATCCACGTCTTCCAACTTGATGTTGGCGAATTCTAAACAGAAACGAACGGAATTGACAGGAAACGAAGCGTCCTGCTTCTTACGCGTAAAACGCTCTTCTTGTGCTGCGGCAATGATCTTGCCGTCAACAATCAGCGCAGCTGCAGAATCATGGTAAAAGGCGGATATGCCAAGGATGGTCATTTGGTTGGTGATGGAATGAGGAACTCGGTGAAGTTATCAGGAGTAATGACATCAAATGTGCTTTCGTATGCCTTGGCAAAAGCGGACGGGATTTTAACTTTAGACCGCTGCTTCCATTTGAATTCATACGCTTTCATGTTTCCATCAACTTCTTCAATAAGGTCGATTTCCTGTTGTTGGGTAGTTCGCCAGAAATAACTTTTGGCGTACGTTCTGTGGTAGTTATTGCGCTTCAATCGCTCGCTCATCAGGAAGTTTTCCCACAGTATTCCTTTATCCTGTCTCAACGAAATGGGGTTGAGATTATTGATGATGGCATTGCGAATTCCATTATCGTAGAAATAGATCTTTTGATTTTTCTTAATCTCGTTCCGCACATTTCGGCTGAGTGCCGGAAGTCTGAAAACGATGAAAACCTTTTCGAGCAGGTCGATATAAGCAGAAACCGTGTTCTTGTCGACACCCAACAGTTGACCGACTTCTGTCAGATTGACTTCACTTCCACATTGGAGTGCAAGGGCAACGACCAGCTTTTCAAGAATTTCGGGCTTTTTTATTCCAGAAAGAGCAAGAATATCCTTGTAGAGGTAAGACGAGGCTAGGTCTTTTAGCACACCGCGCTCATTTCCTATCCGATTGAGCACATCAGGATACATTCCGAATACCAGACGGTTTTCAAGTTGTTGTTGTACGGTCAGGAAATCTGTGTGTTTCTGCCATTCTTCCCAACTTATAGGTAGCAGTTGAAACTCCCATTTTCGTCCCGTAAGCGATTCGTTGATGGTGTCGCCCATTTCCAGAGCCGATGAGCCGCTGACCAACAGCTGAACTTGAGGAAAGCGGTCGATCATCATTTTAAGCGTAATGCCCGCATTACCGATCCGTTGTGCCTCATCCACAAACACAATTCGATGGTCGCCAATGAGTTGATTGAGTCGTTCATAGCTGGGATCAGTCAAGGTCTGTCGCGTGGTTGCATCGTCCCCATCCAAGTACAGATATTCTCCAAATGTTGAAGCCAGCTTGCGAAGTAGCGTGGTTTTTCCAGTCTGCCGAGGCCCGATGATCACAATCGCTTTCTTGTCAAAAAAGTGATCCTGAAGTGTTTTGAAAATGCTTCTTTCAATCATTTAGCCGTATTCAATTCACCAAAAATATACATAATCGGTGAATTCATTCACTGTAAACGTGAATAATTGGTGAATACAGTCGCCAAATACTATGCAATATTGGTGAACAGGGTGTTCAGCTGTTCTCCCATTTCATGGTACGTTCCACCGCTTTTTGCCAGCCTTTGTAAAGCTTTTTGCTTTCTGCCGAAGACATGCCTGATTTGAACGTTCTATCGATGGCCCAGTTCTTCGAAATCTGGTCTTTTTTATAAAACCCGACTGCGATTCCAGCCAAGTAGGCTGCGCCCAAAGCGGTGGTTTCAATCACTTTTGGCCGCTGAACATCAGTTTGAAGAATATCCGATTGAAACTGCATGAGCAGATCATTAGCACAGGCGCCACCATCCACTCGAAGGGCATTCAAGGTAATTTTCGAATCCTTTTGCATCGCATCCAGCACATCTTTGGTCTGATAAGCCAACGATTCGAGCGTAGCGCGAATGATGTGCTGCTTGGTTGTTCCGCGTGTCAAACCAAACATGGCGCCACGAGCGTACATATCCCAGTATGGAGCGCCCAATCCAGCAAAGGCAGGAACGACATAAACGCCATCGGTGTCTTTGACTTTCATGGCGAAATACTCCGAATCTGGAGATTCATCAATCATCTTCAGCCCATCGCGAAGCCACTGAATGGCCGCTCCAGCGATGAACACACTTCCTTCTAAGGCATATTCTACTTTTCCGTCCAAGCCCCAAGCGATCGTTGTGAGCAATCCTTGTTTGGATTTTACTGGAGTTTCGCCTGTATTCATCAGCATGAAACAACCCGTTCCGTAGGTGTTCTTTGCCATTCCTGGCTCAAAACAGGCTTGTCCGAAAAGAGCGGCTTGCTGATCGCCAGCAATCCCTGCAATAGCGATTTCTCCACCGAAAAGCGATTTTTCCGTTTTTCCGTAAACCGAACTGCTGTCCTTCACTTCGGGCAGAACAGATTCAGGAACATCAATCGCTTTCAGCAATTTCTTGTCCCATTTCAGTTCGTTGATGTTGTAAATCAGCGTTCGCGAAGCGTTGGAATAATCAGTCACGTGGGTTTTGCCTCCAGTAAGATTCCAGATCAGCCACGAATCGACTGTTCCGAAGGCCAATTCGCCAGCTTCGGCACGTCTTCTTGCGCCTTTCACATTGTCCAAAATCCATTTCACTTTGGTTCCCGAGAAATAGGCATCGACCACCAAACCGGTTCGGTTTCGAATCTCTTTTTCATAACCATCAGCCTTCAGTTTATCACAGATGGAGGCAGTTCTTCTGTCTTGCCAAACAATGGCATTGTAGATCGGTTTCCCCGTTTTTCTGTCCCAAACCACGGTAGTTTCGCGTTGATTGGTGATGCCGATTGCGGCTACGTCTTTGGCTGAAACGCCATTGTCTTTTAGAACGGCCTGTGCAACTTCCAACTGGCTGCTCCAAATTTCCATCGGGTCGTGTTCCACCCATCCGGCTTTCGGGAAGAATTGAGTGAATTCCTTTTGAGATGATGCGAAGATTGCTCCGTTCTTATCGAACAGAATTGCTCTGGAGCTTGTGGTGCCTTGATCGAGCGCTAAGACATATTTTGCCATGGGTTTTAATTCAAAGTTTAAGGTTGAAAGCTCAAAGTAATTTGACTTTGAGATATACTGGTTGATGATCTGAGAATTTGAAATCGAGATTGATGACCTTCACTTCTTCAACTGAAATGTTCGGGCTGCACAGATAGAAATCGATGACCTGCGTTTCGGTTTCGCCTTTCACATATGCGGCTTTCAGGTCGCGGTTGGTTGGAAATGACGTATCGAAAGCCCAATTCCAACCTTCAATAAAGTCATTCGGCACTTGACGGTCGCCCGTTCCTGGAGCGTGCTGATTCCAATCTCCGCCCACAATGATGTAGTTTCCTTTTTCTTCTTCAGCCACTAGGAACTCCTTCAAGAAATCCATCTCCGCTTTCTTCAACGAACCATCATCATAAGCAGAATTGTGCGTGTTGATGATGACCACTTCAGCATTGTTGTATGGCATTCGCTGAACCATGAAACATCGATCTAAAAAGTAAATTCTATTTGGCCAAGAATAGCTGGAAGGAAATTGATGACGAGTGGAACTTGTGACCGTAAACCGATTGTAGGTAGCCAAACCGCCCATCACTTTTCCCATTGGTTCTAAGAACGGAATCGGCACAAAATTGACGTTGTAGTTCAAACAGAATGAAGCGTTGTGATCGGGCAGAATTTGAGCAATGTCCGTGTACTCATTCAGGCGCCAGCTTCGTTTAGAAAGCGTGTCTACTTCCTGTAGCATGATAATGTCGACCTCATCGTAATACTTGAGCGTGTTCATCACTCCATTCAAATTCTTTTGAACTGTGCTCTCGTCCATTCGAACGGTGGTTCCTCCATCGTAAAAGAAATCGCTCTCTTCGCCTAATCCGCAGTAACCTACGTTCCAATCGAGCAGCGTAAGAATACTGTCTGGCCGCTGTGCATTAACTGCCTCAATTTGCACCACTTCTTCTTTTGGTGGTTGAAAATCGGTAAGGGTTCCATAAATAAGATTGCCTCCTACCCAAATAACTGGGATGAGAATAATCGGTACTATGAACTTCAGGGCTTTTTTCATGGTCTATGCGTTCGACCAAAGATAGAAGAATCAACCGCGATGGTTTACCCTATATTTGGACACAAATCGGACACAATGCAGCACAACGAATACACTTGGAAATCAAAAACAGGCATCACCGTTTTTGGACAATCGTGGTTGGTGGATCAACCCAAAGCGGTTGTTGGAATCATTCACGGTATGGGCGAGCATGCTTCGCGATACAACTATTTGATCGATGCATTGAATGCTGCAGGAATTTCGGTTGTTGCTTACGATCAGATCGGACATGGAAAAACGGGTGGAAAACGCGGACACGTTTCGAGTTATGATATGCTTTTAGGTTGCGTTGGGGAACTTTCGGCCAAAATGGTGGAATTGGTTCCTGCAAAACCGACTTTTCTGTTCGGTCATAGCATGGGCGGAAACGTGCTGCTCAATTACCTGATCAAAAGAAACCCGAAGATAAATGGCGCCATTGTTTCGGCTCCGTGGTTGAAATTGGCCTTTGATCCACCGGCCATTCAAGTAAAGTTGGCCAAGTTGGTAAGTGGCATTCTGCCTGGTTTGGTTCAGTCAAGCAAATTGGATGTGACAGCCATATCGAAAGACCCGAAAGAAGTGCAGCGTTATGTGAATGATCCCTTAGTACACGACAAGATCAGCACCGCTTTTTTTATTGGCGTTCACGACCAAGGATTGTGGGCTTTGGAACACGCAGCCGAATTGAAAACACCCCTTTTACTGTATCACGGAACAGCAGATAAATTGACCTCGCACGATGCTTCGAAACTGTTTTCAGAACAAGTAACCGGTGATGTTACATTCAAGTCGCTGGATGGTTTTTACCACGAATCTCACAACGAACCAGAACGTGAAGAGCTTTTCAAAATGATCCTTGATTGGATCACTGCTCATTCAAAATAGTCGATTTATTCCTTTACGTTTTCCGGATTCACTTCCCTTCGGGCGTTTTCAAGCTCCGTCTTATAAAGTCCATCTGTAATGATGGCCTCGCCCTTGTAATAGAACACATCGCCCCAACTATGGGCAATCTTCTTGTAGGTGGTCTTCACTCCATAGATGTCGACAACGGCAATGGTGATCACATCTCCACCTTTCTTTTCAGTGGTAATGGTCAGTGTATTCTCCTTGCGTTGTTCTCGGACTCTGGCAATTTCTGCCTGTTTGGCGGCCTCTTTCGCTGCCACAATGGAATCTGCACGCTCCTTTTCCTGCCTTACAGCCTCTTCTTGTTGTCGTAGTCGCTCAATACGGGCGGCTTCTTTGGCTTGAACAATGGAATCTGCCCGTGCTTGTTCGGCAAGCTGTGCCAAGCGTGTTACTTCGGCAATAGAGTCAAGTACGGCTTTCTTTTTCGCTTCTTCTGCCAATAGCGCTGCCTGAGCGGCCAAGCGCTCTGCTTCTTTAACTGAAGCAAGAGAATCTGCTACCGCTTGTTTACGCACTCGTTCCAATTCCTTGGCCAGCTCTGCTGCCACTCTAGCCGCTTCTTTTGCTGCATCAATGGAATCTTTCTCTGCCTGACGTTTTGCCGCTTCAAGCGCAGCTAAACGTTCTCGCTCAATCCTTTCTGCTTCTTTCACTGCTGCCAACGAGTCTGCCTCCGCCTTTTTACGCTGATCTTCCAATTGCTTCGCGAGTTCAGCTGCTACACGTTCCGCCTCTTTAGCAGCGTTGATGGAATCTCGGGCGGCTTGGTTTTTTGCCGCTGCCAGCGCCAATTGTTGCTCCCGCTCCAGGCGTTCTGCTTCTTTCAAGGCCGCCAGAGAATCGGCCTCGGCCTTTTTGCGTTGTTCTTCCAATTGCTTAGCAAGTTCAGCTGCCAATCGTTCGGTTTCTTTAGCCGCATTGATGGAGTCTCGCGCTGCTTGATTCTTAGCAGCAGACAATGCCAGTTGCCTTTCGCGCTCTAGCCGTTCTGCTTCTTTTGACGCTAAAAGCGAATCTTTCTCTGCCAGTTTCCTTAAACGTTCAGCTTCTTTTTCCTGTTGAAGGGCTAATTTTTCTGATTCGCGCAAGGCTGCAATGGAATCCATTTTCGCCTTCTCGCTCAATTCTTTCAATCGCTTAGCCTCCGCAATCGAGTCTTTCTTCGCTTTATCGGCAGCGGCCAACGCTTCTTGAGCCGAAAGTTGCACGTTCTTCAAGGAATCTGCCTTGGCCGCTTCTAATGCAGCCGATCGTTTCCTTTCGCGTTCGGCTTTTGCCAATTCCTCCAATTTGGCTGCTTCGCTGCTCATCTCGTCTTCGCGCTGCTTGGCAAGCTTGGCTTTCATTTTGGCCAAATGCGCCTCTACTGCTGCTATCGAATCGAGACGGTTCTGCTCTTTCGCTATGATCAAAGAATCTTGCAATCGTTGCCAGTTGGCAATGGAGTCGGCAATAAACCGTTCGCGGGCACGGGCAATCGAATCGATTATGGCTTTTTCTCTAGCAGCTGCCATTGCTTTGGCGCGTGCCTCTTCTCTTCGTTTGGCAGCTTCGGCAGCCGCGGCCTTTTCTTCCTCAATACGGCTGATGTCGCGGGTAACGCTTACAAATGCGCGTGCGCCTTCATCAAACATCACGCCTCCAGCAGTTTCCTCTCTGACCGTGTTTCCTTTATAATCCTGTCGCATACGCTGCAGATCGAGCGTAACGTTCTGTGCATATTCTCCCGTTGATCCATCAGGAACTTTCGTTACCACCGTAATGGTTCGCGTGGCATAGCCTTTCTCCGAAACGCTTACCACATACTCGGTATTCAACTCCAGCGTGGCAACAAATTTCCCTACGTTATTGGCGTAAGAATACTTCAATCCGCCATCTATCTTGAATATCTTGATCTCGGCTTCGGGCAGTATTGCTCCTTCCTTCGTAACGTTTCCATTAAGAACGAGCTTGCCCTCTTGCGCATATGATGCCAAGCTGAGCAGGATGAAAAGCAGTATGGATGCGTGTTTACCCAAAGAATCCGGAATGTTCGCCAAACGCAATACTATGCTATTTGTTATCTACCCTAAAATTGGGCTTGCAAAGTTAATAAAATGCCAATCCGCTGGTTTTTAGGAAGTCCACATGGGCGGTCCGTTTGTCGATTGGTCGCTAAATAGCTCAAATTCGTCTAAAAGTGGAAACTTCCAAGGGACGAAATCGGTAATACTCCAACCAAACAGGAAACAACCAGGTCAGCGTCAAAAACGCAAACGATCAATTTAAAGGTTAAGAAGATGAGAACAGATACGAACAGCGGAAGCGGAAAAGAAAGAATCCTGATCAAGGCAAATTATCAGTTGGTGCCAGTAAACCTTGATGACATTCTCTTTATTAAGGCGCTTAGTGACTACGTGATCATTAAGACCACTACCGGAAAATACATCACACTTTCTACCATGAAAGAAATGGTAAGCAGTCTTCCAGAAGATGTATTTGTACGGTCTCATCGGTCTTTTATCGTAAACATGGATAAGGTGTCGGCCGTTAAGGGCAGCACCATCGAAATAAGAGATAGCGAAATGCGTTTCAGTGTGCCAATTGGCAGAGCATATAAAAAAGACTTTAAGGCTTCTTTGAATGCCGCGTAGGTGGTTTCATGGGTTGTAGGTTGGAAAGCCGTGCTGGGGAGCACGGCTTTTTTTATGGTCCAAACTCGAGCAGTTTTCCTTCTAACCAGCTCAGGTCGGCCACCTTCGGGTCTTTTTTTACCCCGTCAGCAATGGCCTGGATGTTTGCCTTTTGGCCATCTGCACGCGAAAGGGAAAGCGTGTGCTTGATCAGATTGAGATACAATTTCCGTTGCTGGTCAGAAATGGTTCTATTCCGGTTTAGGAATGAGCGAAATGCCGTAGCGTGATAGAACAGCGCATCCGAATCATCCAATTCATAATATGATTTGAGCAAAATGGAGCGCGCATCCAACCGGTAGAACACATCATCCAGATCCACTTTTTGCAACTGACTGATTGCTGCGCGGAAGTTGCGCTCGTAGAAATGAAGGTTGGCCAAATTGTAGGCCAGGGCATTGGTCCGTTGCGAAAGTGGCAGAAACTGTTTGTGGCCATGAATGAACTCGCGGGCATAATCCAAATTCCCGGTCCGAAGCGCAATGGTAACCACGTTCTTAAAATCCCATTGCGATATGTTTCCGTTGCTGAATAGGGCGCCATGCTCCAAGGCCTTTTGGTAAACCGCCAGCAGCTCATTCTGAAAAACCAATCTTCCGGCATTTATTCTGCGAATACAGTAGTTGAGCAGATACTGGTAGAGGTCGGAAAGTTCTGCGCTGGATAAACGCCCGATCAGCTTTGGCACCTCATTTTTCAGCTCGTCAAAAACCGTTTCGTTATCAGGCTCGGTCAAACTCCGAATGATGAGACGATACAATTTGATATACGAACTATCATCAAAAAGTCCGGCATCCACCTGGTTCAGAATGGTTTTCAGGAAAGGGTCGTTCCATTCCTTTTTTAAGATGAAGTTCAGGTTGATCTTTTCGGCACTTATCTGCAGTTTCTTGGCCACGAAATAAAGGTCGAGATAGAGCGAGCTTTCCTCGAAAACGTCTGAAGAACGTTTTCCAGAGACCAATTCTTCCTTGGCTTTCAGCGAATGTAACTCGTGGCGATAATGAAGCGCTTCTGAATCGATATGAGCAGAATCTTCTATGCGATTCAATTCCTGATTGTAGGTTTTCTCAAATGCCCTAATACATTTCCGTTCCGACAATTCGTGCAACAGCAGCAATTGTTGTTTCCGAGCCTGCTTCGTCAGCTGTTTGTAACTCAAATACTCGTAAATGACCTTGTTGATGTCCGTGAGAAGATAGCGTATGCCTTTGTCATTGAACGGAACATTAGGATAAAGCCGCGCATGAATATCTTCCCGCGACAGCGCATTCTCATGGTGCTTTCGGAGCGCGTCAATTCCACGTAAAACGTCTTCGCGCATTCGCGGAAATCGGAACCGAACAAATCGTTTCGCCTCTTCCAATTCAGCGGTTGAAAGCTTTTCAATCAGCTCTAAGCTTATCATGTAGAAATATTAGTCCGACAAACATCCACATTTATACGTGTTAAATAAACCACATTGCTATTATAAATATCGATAGGTCAAAATAATCAGCACATTTATCAGTCCGACAAATAGAAAATAATGTGGTTTTTTATCGGAGGTGGTAACGATACATTTGGAACGTGAAACCGTCTAAAGACCAAACCCATGGAAATGACACAGCGAGTATTTAAGGGAATCAGTGGAATGATCCTGATGCTCGCCATCGGAATAGGAACGCTGAATGAAGCTGCTGCTCAATGCACGGTTAACATTTTCGTCACGCAAAATCCAAGCACTTGTTTCTCTCAGGTTGCTATTGCTGCAACAGCTTCCGATCCGGTTCAAGAATGGAGCTATTACATCGATGGACAATTGGTGAGCAACGGAAGTTCCGTCATGCTCAACTTGGAGCCAGGCACGTATCAAGCATACGTTGGAATCACTACCGATCAAGGTTGTGTTGCAACGGATCTGACCACATTCACCGTTGATGGAAACATCCTTCAGGTTGATGCTGGTGCTGATCTGCTTTTGTGTCAGGAACAGGCGGTTCTATCTGCAAACGTGACCGCTACAAACCCATATTCTGTACAATGGACGCCTGCAGGGCTTCTTGAAAATCCGACAAGTGCAAGTACGTTGATCACTCAGAATGTCTACAACCAATGGTTTATTGTTGATGTGATCGATGCTGTTACGGGTTGCATTAGCTCAGACACAATAACGGTAACGCAACAGAATCCTTTGTTCGATACACTTGATCTTTGCAGTGGTTCGGCAATCATAGACCTTGGTCCAGGAGCGAATTCTTATCAGTGGTTGAGTTGGACGGATACGGCAGGAAATAATTTTTCTCTCAACTATCCCACCTCGCAGCAATCAATCACGGCCTCCGAGCCGGGACAGTATTTCATGTATGCCGATTTTCCGGATTGTGGTGCATTGACGAGTTTGGTGACTGTCGAGGCATGTCCGCCCACCTGCTTTAATGCGTTTGCGCAAACGGTTACTACTGATCAGTGCGGTGATATTTATTCATTCGTATCAACGGGAACAGCACAAATAACTTCTTGGTCGTGGGATTTTGGAGACGGAACTACTTCCAGTTTCCCGAACCCATTTCACGTTTTCACCACAGGTACATACGAGGTTTCGCTGACAACCGTCAATTCCGATGGCTGTACTGCAGTTTCTTCGCAAACTTTTACCTCCAACAATGGTGTGTCTCTTACCATGTCAAGCGATACGGTTGCTTGTCAAGAAGCTGCCTATATGGAGGTTTTCCCGATCGGCGGCTCTGGCGATTATAGCTATTCGTGGACTCCGACACAAGGTGTTTTTTCCGACCCAACGCAGTCCATTTTTTATGTCGAAGGCGTGCATAATGAAATTTATTACGCCTACGTAACGGATAACGTGACGGGCTGCTTTGCCTACGATTCGGTAACCGTTAGCTCGTATGTGGCACATAACGAGACACTCCAACTCTGCAACGATAGTGTGTTCTTCAGCCTTGGGCCGGGGGCAAGCTTCTACAATTTAGCCCCGATTTCATTTGATCAGCAACAATATTATGGCTGGATAGATACGCCTGGTCAATATGTGTTCTATGGTCAGTTTCCGGGATGTGGAGCCATTACAAGTCAGATAACTGTAGAAGAATGTTCAACTGCATGTTCAGCAACCATTTCCAATGATGGTTTCAATTATCAGTACTGCTGGGCTTCTGTTGATTTGAATGCCACCTATTCTTCTCCGATAGACAGTGCCATTTGGGATCTTGGAAATGGCGATGTGGTTTTTGATAATGGCAGTGGAATTCCTCCCCAGTTTTATTCAGGAGGTTCTTACATCGTTCAGCTCACTGCCTATCATACTGGTGGGTGCGTAAGCACAACTAGCTATTCCATCATCCTTCTTACAGACATTGACGTTCAAATCAATGTTGGAGATACCGTTGCTTGCGCAGGACAATTATTTGTCAGTGCTACTGCAACGGGAGGCGGAGGTCAGTACGCTTATTATTGGCCAATTTCTGGAAACACTACGCCAAGCGCTGTCATTTCAGTAACGCAGAACCAATGGGTTACGGTGGAAGTGACCGACACGTACACAGGCTGTACAGCCTACGATTCTGTTTACGTATATGCCAATCAGCAGATCAACCAAACCATTGAGATGTGCGTTCCTACCGTCACGTTGGAAGTTGACCCTGGAAGCTTGATTTACAACTGGACATATACAGACGAGTTTGGAAACACTACTCAAATTCCAGAACAGACCAACCAATTAGAGGCCGTTGGCTTGGGAACATACACGTGTTTCACATACAGTTCCGGTTGTTTAAGTGTTCAACATACGTTCGAAGTCATTCTCTGTCCTACCGTATGTTATAGCGACTTCATTGCTGTTTCTAACCCTCAGCAATGTGGTTCGCTTTACGATTTTGCGGGTCAGAATTTCAGTCATCCTGTAGATAGCGTTGTTTGGAACTACGGTGACGGATCGACCTACACAGATGATGGTGTTGGTGAAACACATTTTTTCACAGGCGGGGTTTATACGGTCACGATGACCGCGTATCATTTAAGTGGCTGCGTCAGCACGTCATCGCAAACACTTACGGTCAATTCGGGTGTGACAATTGAGTTAACTGAAGACACGGTTGCGTGCAATGGAATGCTTCAGCTAAACCACACTATTTCGGGAGGAAGCGGAGGCTACATCTACCAATGGTACCCTCAAGCAGCAATGAATAGTCCAACAGCTCCTTTTCCAACAATGACAGTTACAACTGATGGTTGGGTTGAAGTTCATTTAGAAGATACGCAAACGGGCTGCACAGCAGTTGATTCGATGTACGTGTATGCCAATACCGCTATCAACGACACCTTACAATTGTGTGGAGATAGTGTTTTGCTCGTGGTTAATCCTGGTTCTCTGGTTTACAATTGGTCATACACGGATGAGTTCGGAAACACTGGTCAGGTACAGAATTTCGACAATGAGCTGCTGGCCGATGCCATTGGAACCTATATCTGCTTTACCTATTACTCAGGCTGCAATACGGTGATACATTCATTTGTGGTTGACGATTGTGCTGCGCAGAATGATGATGTTTGGCCTGGTGATGCCAACAGCGATGGGATTGTGACCAACTCGGATGCCCTTTATCTCGGTTTGGCATTCAACCAAACCGGACCAAATCGTCCTGCCGCAACCCTGAACTGGGTCGGTCAGCCTTGCCCAGATTGGACCTTCAACTTTGCGGTGAATAACGTGAACCTGAAACATGCCGATTGTGATGGAAATGGCATCATCAATTTTGATGATACATTGGCCATCGATTTCAATTACTTGAACACACATAACAAGTTTGAGGGCGTTTCAGCATCAGGAAATCCACCAATTTGGGTTGAGGCCACGCCAGACACCATTGGCTTAGAGCAGGCAATTGACATCGTGGTTCATTTAGGAACAGCATTGCAGCCAATAGATAGCTTACATGGTGTGGCTTTCACACTAACATTTGATGAGTCAAAGCTTTCACAAAATGGTCTTTCAATTGACTTCGATAATTGTGTTTTAGGAACTGTAGGTTCTGATGTTCTTACATTCCAAAAGAATCAATTCATCAATGGCGCAATTGATTTTGCGGTTACGCGAAATACACTTCAGAATTTCCAAGGTTTTGGACCAATTGTTCATGCTCGGATCGTGACAACCGACAACCTGTCTGGAGTTCATAGTGTAGTATTTGGCATTGATGGGGTTGTTGCGCTTACCGCTTCCGAAACGTTGATTGATCTATCTACAATTCCAGATACGGTTGTAATAGACCCGAATAAAGTTGGGATGGAAGAACAACAGTTGGCCAACGTAATGGTATATCCAAATCCTGCCACCGATATATTGAACGTGACCGGTTTGAAAGGAACTGGTTCAATAACGGTTGTGAACACATTAGGACAGGAAATGACCAGCATTTCTTTCCAAGGTTCCGACAGAGTGCAACTAGACCTTACTGAGTTGAACTCGGGCGTTTATTTTATTCGAATAAAATCAGAGAATGGTATTGTGACCAGAAAATTGAGGTTGATTCAGTCGTAGAATTTCAACTTTGTGTAGTAGTTGAAGGGCCGCTTTTCAGCGGCCCTTTTACGTACAGGTCAATAAGGTTGTGGTGGTTAGCCTGATTGAACTAAAAGATCACCACGCTATCTAGATAAGCAGATACACTTGCGAGTCTTACAAGACCCAGACCTTGCTTATAATAGCTGGTTGATCCAGTTCCTGCGGAATAGGACGTAACCTGCAAAAGTTCTCCATATTGACATCCATTCGGAGAATTGAAGGTTGCGGCCATGTCATCGATAACGATGGAATCGGTTGTAGCGGTCGACCATTGTTGTCCCACGGTTGGATTCGAGGGAATGTAAACTTCCTCTGCACTTAATGCAGAGTTCCAACGGAAAACCTGTCCATTAGCCTCCCGATAATAATCGTGGATAGTACCAAAAGCACCTGTAGTGACCATGTGGAAGTAATCTTGTCCATTGTTCAAGGTGGTCTCTTCGACCACCTCTAGCTGGAACCACTGGTTCGAAGGCATCGCATATATCCAATAGCTTCCAATGCTAAGTGGGAAATAAGAGCTACTACCATTTCCATCACAGATAAACTGAGGATTCAGAACAGATGTGTCGGTTATACAGGCATTACACGGTCCTCCACAATCAATTCCTGTTTCTCCTTGATTCAAAATTCCATCAAAACAGGTTCCAACCGTTGTGTCGCACGGAACACATGGCCCTCCACAATCAATTCCTTCCTCACCATTGTTCAACGCTCCGTCATAGCAAGTCTCTTCACAAGAAGACAGCACCGCAGAAACGAAGATCAAAAGGACAAATAGGCTGACCCAATCAATAATTCTGTTTGATCCTTCAGCGCTCCGCATTACAAGAAAAGAACGTTCCCTATGTTGTACAGATTAGCAACAGGATTAACACACATTGTGGCTATTTGCGCATCATTGTTTATCACCTTCTCGTGATCTGGCCCCAACACGAAACCAGAAACACTTACATCGCTATCATCTGTGAGGATCGTGATGAGGTCTGCTCCAACTTGGGAGGCATATTTGATTGTTTGCTTAGCATGGTTGCCATCAGCTTGGGCCAATTTATATTCAACCCCATTTTTTTTGAACATGTTCTCTGCCCAAGCGATGTTGTTGTTCCGCGCATTGATCAGAAACTCATCCGTCTCATGACTTGCAAATAGATGAACCATTGAACC
This sequence comes from Flavobacteriales bacterium, assembly GCA_021739695.1. Classification (NCBI taxonomy): domain Bacteria; kingdom Pseudomonadati; phylum Bacteroidota; class Flavobacteriia; order Flavobacteriales; species Flavobacteriales bacterium. The sequence goes on from JAIPBM010000002.1 coordinate 93,695, forward strand.
GAAATCTTTGGCAATACTAATGGTGTGGATAACCTTTTGCTTTGTTTCTCGGCTTGAATCAATTGGAAAAACAATTGTCTTGTAACCATGGTCAGCAATATTCTTTTTCTGAACAACAATTACTGGAACAGGTGAAGAGGTAATCACTTTCACTGCCCAAGCTCCCGTAATGTGCTGCATACCTATCACGCCATGGGTTCCCATCACTATAAGCTTCGCCCCTATTTCTTCAGCAACTTCACCTATGGTGGTGAAAATTGAACCTTCCCTCAAATGAGAATCGGCTTTAACGTTATACGTTGATTTGACCTGTTGCACTTGAGCGTCCATCTTAGCATTCAGGTCATCAAGCGATTCTCCCGCCTTTTTCAATTTCGACTTTGTGTCTTTATTGACCACGTGTAACAGGCGGATCTCATCTCCAGTTACTGAAGCAAGTTTAGCTGCGTGATTAATAGCGGTATCTGCTGTTGAAGTAAAGTCAGTAGGAACAAGAATGAAAGGGTTCTTTTCGGCCATTTTAAATCAATTGTTAAGGGTGTGCTAAGGTAGATTATTTGTGTTCGAGAGAGCAGGTCAATTGTCATAAGTACTCACAATTGACCTAATTCTCTCCAAGTGCATTTGTTTGGATAGTTGCCTGTATTCCTTCCCATAGTTAGTGTGATAGGAGTGTTGTGCTAAAAAGCTTAACTGAATTCTATTCCACGATTCAATCGTTTCGACAATTTTCAACTCTCGCAACTCATGAAACAAATTGGTGGCAATAGCCTCAAAGTCTTCCCTACCAAGGTAATCTAGATCAGCATCGCAAAGAATTTGCGACAGTTGATCCTTCGGTTCTTGAGGAACTTTGGTTGCCATGATCATTCTACAGATCTGATCGACCTCTTCAGATGTAAATCCAAATTGCGGCAAAAGTTCTCTGGCAATTTCGCAACCTTTGAGCTCATGGTCCTTATGCCCATAAAGAAAACCACAATCATGATATGCAGCAGCAACCAATGCCAAGCGCAAATCGACCTCATTCAATCCTTCCGACCTTCCGATTCGCTCAGTGGCTTCCATCACGTCAATTGTATGGTGATGTCCATGATAGGTTAGGTGCGCAGGAAGTTCCTGTTCGAGTCGATCTAATATATGTTTCGTTGCGCCTTTATAATCCATCGGGCCCTAAAAGTAACAATTAAGCATTTTTCTGATTCCAACGACTGTACTTAAAATACGAAAGGCCCTTTCGGGCCTTTCAAACTATTTCAAATAATTATACGTGAACGATTCCTACTCTGCAGTTAGGGATGTTCCTTGATTCGAAACCGCATCAAGCTTAGCTTCAAAAACATTCATCATTATTTCAACCTCTGCACGAAGGGTTCCTACTTCATTTTTGCAAGCAGTTTGTCCTTCTTTAAGTTGTTCAATTTCTTCGCTTTGTTCTTTAAGGGCTTCCAATAGTATTGGAACCAAATGAGAATATTCAATAGACTTCCATCCTTCTGAATCGGTACCAACCAGCTCAGGCACGACTTTTTCGACTTCCTGTGCAATAAGTCCATACTGCAGTTTATCATCGAAGCCCATTTTAGGGAATTCATCTTTTCTCCAGTGATAAGTAACCCCATTCAGTGCCGCAACAAGTTCAGATGCATTTTCAATTCCATTGATGTCCTTTTTCAACCGCAGGTCAGAGGTTTCATTGATACCTGTCGACTTCACCTTTCCATTAATTTGCAACTTATACCCAGGAGAAACCTCTCCAATTCCAACGTTACCATCAGGTTGTATGGTTAGTGCCACTTGGTTCGAAGTAATCTGGGCTCCAGAAACGCTAGTCGCATCTCCAACATTGTTCATCAAGAAATGTAATTTTCCGACTCCATAGTTACCCGTTCTTTCGTGGTAAATGGCTGCTTTAATTTGGTCAGTGACGCCACTTTCACTATTGAATCCGATTCCAACTCCATTTACTCCAGTTTGCGTACCGTTTTTATTTCTAAGATACAATGGCAGATTAAACCCGTTGTTACTAACCTGCACCTGCAAGGCTTGAGATGGAACATTGGTTCCTACACCCACTTTTCCGTCATCTTTAACAATTAACGCGGACAGCACTGCGCCATTGTCCTTTACCTCAAAATCACCAGTGCTTTGAAGGTCAATTACAGTACTAGCAGTACTCGCGTTGGCAATAACGAATGTTTCAGCGCCATCTTGTGTGATTGTAGTCGTGGTCTGAGTTAGTGGGCCTCCAAGCTTAATGGTTGGAACTGATGCTGTACCTCCTTGAGTAAGACCATTGTCCACAGCCAAAGAAGTTACAACTCCTGTGACTGTTAAGTTACTGCCGCTGAAGGCAAGTCCAGTTCCCAATCCTATTGTCTGTGGGGTTCCAACTGCTGTTGCCCCAATCAAACCTGGAGTTACCAAATCTTGCATTTTGGCGTACGTTATCGCGTTGTCTGCCACATCATTCGTTACAACTGCACTGAATGAAGCATTACCAGCCCCTCCATGAAGAACTGTCGTTGCACTTCCTTGCCCCACAATTCCAATATTTCCAGCACTCAGTGTGATAGGTGCAGTAACTCCAGTAACTGTATTTGCATCCGAGCCCCAAGAAGGCACACCTCCAGAAACCTTTAACACCTGTCCAGCACTACCAACACCTAAACGCGCATAATCGGCACCGTTATAATATATGATGTCCCCTGATGCATCGGAACCAAGGGCAATATCAGTGCCATCAACACTATTATCCTGAATAACAGTAGCTCCTTGCGGTCCAGCAACATCTCCAGCAAGGTTACCAGTGAATCCAGTTGCAGTAAGAGTTGTTCCGCTGAAAGAAAGACCCGTGCCCAAAGAAATCTCTGATGGAGCTGCTGCTAAACCTGTTGGATTACCCAAGATGCGCGTAGCGCCAATGTCTTGAATTTTACTATACGTCACAGCGCCATTTGTAATTGTGGTGGCAAATGAACCAGTGCCACTCCCCGTAACAGGGCCAGTAAGAGTAATGGTTTGATCCCCAGTATTCGTCCCAATACTAGACCCTGAGAAGTTGAACCCGCTTAGCGTTCCAGTAGCAGAAACATTCCCAGTGGTGGAGATGTTCCCGGTAGCAGCAATACTTGAAGGAGTAATTGCACCAAGAGACAGAGAGATGGCTGGAGTGGAGGTCGGGTTTGTTACTGTTCCAGAAACCCCATTGGCAGTAGTTACGGAAACTGAGGTAACGGTTCCAGCAGTAGATGATAAAGAAATCCAATTCAAACCATCATGATATTGCAATGTTGTTCCGTTCCAACGAATGGAACCCGCTACTCCAACTGAATTATTTTGGTTTTGCAAGCGAATTGCACCTTTCACGTCCAATTTCTGCGCTGGGTTACTTTCATCAACACCAACATTCTGTGCAATGGAGACAATCGGAGACATTAACAAAACCCCTACAAGTAAACGAACTATTTTCATGGTCATTTCTTTAAATACAGTTTAAAAATTCTAACTCTTGCTTCAATGCAACTGCCTTAACGAATTAGAACAGGAATCAAACTTACAAAATCTTTTTGCTTCTTCACAAATGTCAAACCTATTTTCATAAATATTCCAATGATTATTAAGTTTTAGACTTACACTTATGAATCATTCCAATATTTATTGACTGAGTTTTACAAACACGTTATCAACATGCCCCGTCCTATACTTGGACCTGCTCGCGAGTTGTTTGATTAATTTTTATGCAAAAAAATGAAACATATGTGAAGGTGTGGTTTTCACTTTGATCATCTCACTGAAAAGATGAAATCGACAATTCTCATCTTCCTTAAATGTCAGTTCCAACTTTGCTTCCAAGAAAATCTGTAGAATACTTAGGAACTCAAGTCAGATGCTAATAGTTATGTCCCCAGACTAGAAATCGCAAAATGCAGCCTAATTAGCACGGAACACATAGCTTCGCATTACCATGGAGTACTTAAATCCGAACAATTTTTTGCTTGCCACGGAAACGATGGCCGTTGTAGATGTTCGTTCGCCACAAGAATTTGAGTCTGGACACCTTCCTGGCGCCACCAGTATTCCCTTGTTTGCTGATGACGAACGGGCCATTGTGGGAACGATTTACAAACAACAGGGTAAAAAAGATGCGATTGAAAAAGGCTTAGAGATTGTCGGTCCTAAAATGGCTGAATTGGCTAAACGGGCTGCACAAGTTGCCGTGAACGGAAATTTAGGCGTTTACTGTTGGCGCGGAGGCATGCGAAGCAACAGAATGGCGTGGCTTTTTGAGCAGGTTGGACTCAATTGCACCGTCCTTGAGGGCGGGTACAAAGCCTACAGAAATGCTGCGCTTGGTGGTTATTCTGAACTAAAAAACTTCATCGTAATTGACGGTCCAACAGGAAGTGGGAAAACCAATATTTTACATGCGCTAAAAGACTCTGGAGAGCAGATCTTGGACTTGGAAGGATTAGCAAGCCACAAAGGCTCTGCGTTCGGAAACATCGGGATGAATCCGCAGCCGACATCGCAGCAATTCCAGAATGATCTCTATCATGAATTAAGGAGTCTTAGCTTGGAAAAACGTATTTGGATAGAACGGGAAGGGATGACAATCGGTCGTGTTTATCTGCCACAGCCGCTGTGGCTGACATTACGAAGTTCTGCCGCAATTGCCATAGAGGTTCCTTTGGAAATAAGGGTCCAACGTCTAGTGGCTGACTATGGTTCGTCCTCATTCTCCTCACTAGAAACCGGAATTAAAAAACTTCAGCAAAACCTTGGCGGGCAGAATATGAAACTCGCCTTGGAACTCCTTGCAGCCGGAAAATTGGACGAGGTTGCTGAGCTACTTCTATCCTATTACGATAAACGATACTCATTCAGTAAAGACAAATACGTGGCTCGTCCACCAACTGTTCTGAAACTGAACGAAGCCAATAGCGCCATCAACGCACAACTAATGATTGACTTAGCAAACAAACTCAAACTATGAGTACAGAAGCCATAAAACTCACCCAATTTTCCCATGGTTCCGGATGTGGATGCAAAATATCACCACAGGTTTTAGCACAAATTCTTTCCAGTTCAGAGAAGGCTGCGGAATTTCCTGATCTATTGGTAGGAAATGCAACGAAAGACGATGCCGCTGTTTACCGCATAAGCGATGATCAAGCCATCATCAGTACCACGGACTTCTTTATGCCAATTGTAGATGACGCATTCCAATTTGGAGGAATTGCTTCGGCCAATGCGCTTTCAGACGTTTATGCTATGGGCGGAAAACCGTTGATGGCAATCGCTATCTTGGGTTGGCCGTTGGATAGGATTCCCACGGATGTTGCACAACAGGTCATGGAGGGCGCTAGGTCTATTTGCGCCAAGGCAAACATACCATTGGCCGGTGGTCACAGCATCGATTCGCCCGAACCAATATTTGGTCTTTCGGTAACTGGTTCAGTCAACATCTCAAATCTGAAAAGAAACGACAATGCTCAGGTTGGCGATTCCATATATATAACCAAGCCGCTAGGTGTTGGCATTTTGAGTGCAGCACAAAAGCGCGGAAAGGCAGTTGCGAAAGACCATGAAATGGCCGTTAAGCAAATGCTGAAACTAAACACTTTTGGAGCTGTCGCTTCGGTACTGAATGGCGTTTCTGCCATGACTGATGTGACTGGTTTTGGTTTGATGGGACATTTGATTGAAGTGTGCGAAGGAAGTAGTGTTTCTGCAGAGATTAATTATTCTAAAGTGCCGCTTTTAGAAAACCTGAAAACGTACCTGGATCAATTCATTTATCCAGATATGACCATGAAGAACTTTAGCAGCTATTCATCTAAGACTTCCACTTTGGGCGGAGAACAGCTTTTCACTCTTTGCGATCCACAAACAAGTGGCGGCTTGCTGATATGTGTTAACCCTGAAGCTGAAATAGAGTTTCTCGCCTTGGCCAAAGAAGAAAATCAGCCCGTTTGGAGAATTGGATTGATAACTGACTTGAAGGAAAAAATCGTTTCTGTGCTGAACGGTTGAATTCCATAAAGAATGTTAGATCGATTCTTATCCATAAACACAGACCTGATTTTTACGTTAGCATTTGCAAAACATCGGTATCATTACCGCCCAAAATAATTTCAATCTCCTAAACACATGAATCAATTCAATCGAATTCTGCCTGTTATTCTCTGCGGAGCGCTCGGTTTTAATACAGCCTTCTCTCAAGACGCATCTCTTAAAGGATGGCAAATGAAAGATCCTTCCGAAGGAACATATGGTGTGGGGGCAGAAAAAGCATACGACTTGCTTAAGGATCGCAAACCAACGCGTGTGGTTGTGGCCATTTTGGATTCTGGTGTAGACACGGATCATGAAGATCTGAAAGCCAACATCTGGGTGAACGAAGACGAGATTGCTGGCAACGGCATTGACGATGACAAAAACGGCTACGTAGACGACATCAATGGTTGGAATTTTCTAGGAAATGAAGACGGAAAGAATTTGGATGAGGCTAACTTGGAAATAACGCGCATCTACAGAAAACTGGCACCTAAGTTTCAGAGCGTTGAATCAGAAAAATCTGTTGCTAAAACTGACCGTTCTGATTACAGTCTTTTCAAAAAGGCCGAAACAGAAATCCTGAAGGAATTGAATGATGCGGCTGCTGAATTTGGACAGATCGATGGTTTTTTGACCGTTTACATGGCAGCAGACAGTGCCGCCAAAGCACAGTTTGGCGATGAATATTCAGCGGAAAACATCCAATCGTGGCAACCGGAATCTGATGGCAATAAACTGTATCAAAGTATTCTGGCTGGTCTTTCTCAAGACCCTAACTTCTCAAAAGAGGCATTGGAGAAATACCACGATTACCTGAAGGACAAATTAGAATATCACTACAATCCACAGTTCGTAGATCGTTCACTCATCGGTGATGATCCCTATAACATGGAAGAGCGTTTTTACGGAAATAATGATGTTTCTGCACCACATGACGATCACGGAACACACGTTGCAGGAATTGTTGGTGCCATCAACGGAAACGGAATTGGAATGGACGGCATCTGCAAGAACGTGGAACTGATGATTGTGCGGACCGTGCCTAATGGTGATGAGTTTGACAAGGATGTGGCAAACGCCATTCGATATGCCGCTGACAATGGAGCTCACATCATCAACATGAGTTTTGGTAAAGCCTATTCTCCAGATTTCGAAGCTGTTCAGCAGGCAATTAAATATGCAGAAGGTAAAGGCGTGTTGATGATTCACGCTGCGGGTAATGATGCTGAGAACCTCGATAAAGCGGCCAATTTCCCCGATCCTGATTACACGTTTCAAAAAGAACCGTGCTCCACATGGTTGACCATTGGCGCATCAGCATCAACGGGTGATGAACATCTCGTTGGCGTTTTCTCAAATTACGGGAAGAAAACGGTCGATCTATTCTCGCCAGGCGTTAGCATTTATTCCACCAAACCGAATAACACTTACGAGTTTGAGGACGGAACAAGTATGGCCGCACCAGTCGTAAGTGGCGTTGCTGCATTGATCAAATCGTATTTCCCAGAAATTACGGCCGTTCAATTAAAAGAGCTTTTGCTCGAATCAAGCAACAAATACCCGAAGCTTTCGGTGCTTCTTCCAGACCCAGAATACCAGCAAAACAAATCCACTAAATTCAAGAAATTGTCAAGCAACGGAGGCGTAGTTAATGCTTACAATGCAGCAAAGTTGGCTTTAACACTTTACGCAAAATAAGATATCGGTTTCTTTTTCGTTACCTTAGGATAACCTTAATCGTAATCCATGAAAAAGTTACTCGCTGTTATTGCTGGTCTTGCTGTTGCTTTTGTGCTTATTACAGCAGGGACTTTTGCGTCTGCCAAGTTTTTTGGAAGCCTTGAGGTCTTCAGTCCTTCACTCGATGGAGCGAAAGAGTTGGTTAGAAGTCTTTCTGATATTGGACTCATCCTTGTCATCGTATCGCATGCCATCGGATCTCTTGCTGGTGGCGTTATGGTCGGTTGGATTTTGAAGGATGATACAATGAATGTCGGACTTACTCTTGGAGCAATCATGACCATTCTCGGCTTCGTTAATATGACGCTGATTCCTACGTATCCAGAATGGTTCTATTTAGATTTCATCGTGTTCATTCCCTTGTCTATGTTTGGAGCCAATTACACCTCCAAACTTTAGACTGATTCATGCAGACAGAGAATTTGATTGTTGGCCTCGGAATCGCTGGCCTGAATCTCTGTCATCAACTCGAAAAGGCGGGAAAGTCGTTCATCGTCATCGATAATTGCCCAACTAATTCTGCTTCGCTGATTGCTGGCGGTATTTACAATCCTGTGGTCTTCAAGCGCAAGCTTAAAAGTTGGAAAGCTGATGTTCTCATTCCGACCTTAGTTGAGGCGTATGATGAGATAGACGCTCGATTGAATATTACATCACTACACCATCAATTCCCTATCCTCAAGCCAATAACATCTATTGATGACCTTGGACAATGGCAACGGGTAATTCAGGAAGAACGGCTCATTCCATATGTCGAATCAATCGAAATGGGTTCTCCGGAAGGACCTTTTAAAGAAGGAATTATTGCAAATACAACCATTCAGAATGGTGGATTTCTAAGAATTGGAAAGACACTTTTGGCCTATCGCGATTACTTGAAAAAGAAGGGATTGTTGATTCAAGACGCCTTTGATTATTCCGATCTTCACGTCAATGCTTCTAGGGTTGAATACAAAGACATACTTGCTAATCGGATTATATTCTCTGAAGGTCGTTTTATCTCCGAAAATCCCTATTTCAGCTGGGTGCCATTCAAGCCTACAAAAGGTCAGATTCTCACTGTTAAAACCGATGGCTCACTAACTGCGGATAGAATCTACAATCATCAGTTTCTTTTGTTCCCAACTGAACAGAAAGACGTGTTCAAACTTGGCGCTACGTACGAATGGGACAGATTGGATGAAATTCCAACCAACGCATCAACGGACGAGTTGCTTTCCAAAGCAGAAAAGGTTCTGAACGTAAAAGTCGAGGTGCTCGAAGAAAAGGCCGCCATTCGCCCAACGGTTGTGGATAGACGGCCAGTACTTGGCGCTCATCCCGAATACAAAAACATCTTCCTATTTAACGGAATGGGAACGAAAGGGGTGATGATTGCGCCCTATTTCGCAAAGCAATTGGTCGATTTCATCTACACTCATCAGGAACTTGACTCGGAAGTTAGCTTGAACCGATTTCTTCGCAGGCACTATAAGAAAGAGTGAATTCCGAGTTCTTTCTGAATTGCTGATTTCAACTTCAATTTCACTTCTTCTTCGTTCACAACCATTCTTAATTCCTGCTGCATAGAAGTAACAGCCTTATCGTCAATTCCGCACGGAATAATGTGCTTGTAATACTCTAAATCTGTATTCACATTCAGCGCAAAGCCATGCATCGTCACCCAGCGGCTGGTGTGCATCCCGAAGGCACAGATTTTGCGTGCCTTTTCAGCATGTTCCCAATCGATCCAAACGCCCGTAAAACCTTTGGGCCCTCGACCTGCTTCAATTCCATACTCAGCTAACGTAGCGATGATGGCATCTTCCAGTTTATCAATGAATTTATGGATGTCGTGGAAGAAAAAATCAAGGTCAAAAATCGGGTAGCCAACTATCTGACCAGGACCGTGATAAGTAATATCACCTCCGCGATTGATGTGGTAAAATTCCGCGCCATGAAGCTTCAGCTCACTTTGGTTCAGAAGTAAGTTTTCTTCGTTTCCGCTCTTACCCAATGTGTACACATTCGGGTGAGAACAGAAGATAAGCCGACTTTCAGTGGGGTTTTCGAGTTGGGGATTGAGCTTGTTCCACTTCTTTCTATCGGTCATTTCGTGAAACTGACCAAGCTGATAATCCCAACATTCCTTGTAAGGAACGAGGCCTTTGTCTTCGAAAAAGACCTTATGAGTCATCAGAGTTTTGCGAGTTCTCCTTTTAGGTGATCTATCACCTTCACTTCTGTCTCGTCAATGCCTTTTTTCTCGGCCAAGAAATACGTAATCCAGTCACCAATATGAATCAGATAGAGTGATCGTTGAAGGTCGCTTTCTCCTTTCGACCAAATCTCAACAGTTGTATTTGTATACTCTGCAAAAGTTCCTTTGTTGATGTCCATTCGTGCCTGAATTCGCTTGAAATCAGATTCATTTCTGAATAACACAACCGCCAAATCATCATTCTTGGTTCTCCAACCAACCAGCTCATTATGGTTCATTTCTGGAACTACATGATGCCAGCAAAGCATTTTACTGTTCTCGTTTATCTGCTGGCGAAATCGAGTAGCAACACCACCAAAACCATCAGCAGCATAGATCACCGGAATCTTCCCAAACAGTTTTTCAGTTACTTCCAATGCCTCTTTTTGGATAGCCGATTCGTTGTCGTCCAAAAGCTTCATTCCGGCTTCCAGTTCTTTCTCGAATTTCTTCGAAATGATGCCGTGTGCATGAAGCGCGTAAAGTACTTCGGGGAAGGAAAGTCCAAAACTTGCGCGTGGCGGCTGACCACCTGGAATTTCAATGAAATCCCAGTGATGTTTATCGGCCATCTCCTTCAGCTTTCCACCACTGGAAATGACAACGATCTTCGCGCCTTTTTCGTGCGCCAATTCTGTGGCGCTTAACGTCTCTTCGGTATTTCCTGAATAGGAACACGCAATAAAAAGTGTTTCGTCATCCACAAAACCCGGAACGAAATAACCATTATTGGTCGTTATCGGAATTCCCGCTTCCGAAGCCACTACTTCCGCAGCAATCGTTCCTCCAATTCCAGAGCCACCAAGGCCCGAAATAAGCACGTTAGACAGCTTTCGTCTTTTCTCCGTTGGAGAATAGGCATTGCCAATAACAATCGCGTGAGCAATCTGATTTGTGAAGTCTTTTATGAGTTCTTTCATGGTGTTCAATTCGTGTTTTTACTCACAATTGGTAAGCGGACAAAACTACCGTTTTCGCCTCCTGAAATGATATTGATTTTTTCCGGCCGGATTGCTTCTGCAGGAATATCGAAATGGTCTTTATCTGCAACACCTACCGCCAAGCGGATACGATTTCCGGCTTTGATCGTGTAACTGGTTGGAATGAGGTCGATAACGGTCTGAGTGAATTCGTTCGGTTTCAGCTCAATCATCGACTTTTCCTTGTACGAATGCTGCGGAAAACAGGTCTTGTAATCTGGGTTTTCGGTCAAAGCGGCAAAGTCCAGATCAAGCATTCCTTCCGTGATGTAGCGGCTTGTTCCATCTGGCAAAACTTCCTCCAGATACACGAAAATGTGTCCTTTTCCAGTGCTAGTACTCACGTTCAAATGAACTTCTGGATGCCCGGTGATTTCCACGTCCTCTGCCAAAACAGGCCCGTCAAACACTTCCATCAGATTGTCCTGCGCATTTCGCGGGCCGTAGAATGTGTCTTCGTATTTGTAAAGCACAGTGAGGGAGTTCCATCTCGTGCCTCCGCCTTTTTCGCCATAACCGGTGGTGGTAGCATAATCGCAGAAATGCTCAATGCTGGATTCGGTCGGAATTTTGGTGGTGGTCAGCATTTCTTTTGATAAGAACATGTCTGCTGATTGGACCTCTTTTGGCGGCCAAGTGGTTGATGCCTTCCATGCCTGCTCACCCATTGTGAAATAGTTAACTGGTGGCTCATTTTCCAGTCCCGTGTCAATTCCTTTCACATATTGATCAAAGAAACGGAGCACCTCCATTTGAATATTCAGCTCCTTGGTCTTAGTTCCTGTGGCATTACTGAAATATTGGCCTGGACCGTGATCCCAAGGTCCAACCATTACGCGTTTCGTGTTCGATGTGTTCCAGAATCCTTTGAACACCGAATTGGAAAGTGCACCATCAAACCAGCCTGAAATCCTGAATATAGGCACGCCACTTGCCTCCACGTCTTTTACACGAGCATGAATACTACAGTCGTCAGCCGTTAATTCTGCGCCATGGCCACGGTCTGGTTCGTCTCTTGCGCGAACGCGATACAGCCCTTCGAAAATATCGTAGTTGTCTTTATGCTGTGCCATCGCTTCTTGAAGCAGAATTCCCTTTTTATCGCCATCAACCGGACTAGGCCATTTCACAAAGGTTTTCACCTTCTTGCCTAATGGCGCAAGCGTGTTTTGATCAAGCGCATTTGTGGTCAACCGCCATTCCTTAACAAAAGGTGTTTGGCGGATTCCGCCAGGATAAACAATATCTGTATAGAGATCCCAAATATCGCTTCGCGGAACACATGCTTTTAGCGATGGATGCTTGGTGATCAATGCCAATTCGGCCGTGGTTCCAGTGTATGAAATTCCGGTGGTAGCCGTTTTTCCATCAGACCATGGTTCGGCCACGATCCAATCCAGCATTACGCCCATGTCTGTCACTTCCTGTGGCGAGAACTCCATGTCGCGATGACCATACGAAGCGCCCGTTCCACGCAGATCGACTATCGCTACGGCATAACCGTGCGAATTGAAAAACTTCACTTCGTCCTCGGCCACGCTTCCAAACGCTGGGTCTTTGATGCCTCTCCAAAATGCTTTCAACTGAAACGTTCGAACGTAACGAACGAAATAAACCACAGTCGGAACCTTGGTTCCTTCTTCCAGGTCCTTTGGGAGAAAAATATCAACGGCCAACTTTACACCATCGGTCATCGGTACATATTGCGACCGATAATCGAAAGCCGCTTTGTACTGTGGTTCGGGGCTGTAATGGCTTTCACCAAGTGTTTTGGTGCCTTCCTTGCCGCCACCCGCTTGCGCGGAAGTAATCAGAGAAAAGAAAAATAGAAAATAGAAAAAACGAACTGAGTTACGAGCGAAGAAAAAATCTCCATTAAACGTGATGATTTCTCTCTCCTTTGGGGAGATGCCGAAGGCAAAGGGGCTGCTTTTTTTCATGGGAACGCGAATATACTGCGTTTCTGTGCGAGGCCGCCTTAGCGCGGCCTGTTATCTTTGCGCAAAATTTTACGCATGCAAGAGCTCAGCGAACAGGAAATCGTCAGAAGAGAGGCGCTTCAAAAACTCATCGACCTAGGTATTGACCCATACCCAGCGGCAGAATTCCCCGTGAATATTCTCGCCAAAGAGGTGAAGGAAAAGTTTGCCGCAGGCGAAGAGTTGAAAGAGGTGGTGCTGGCCGGTAGAATGATGAGTTCGCGAGTGATGGGAAAAGCATCATTTGCAGAGTTGCAGGATGCTTCTGGTCGTATTCAGATCTACATCGCACGAGATGAAATCTGCCCTGGTGAGGATAAGACCCTATACAACGAGGTTTTCAAGAAGCTGTTGGACCGAGGCGATTTCATCGGAGTGAAAGGCTACGTTTTCAAAACGCAGGTAGGCGAAACGTCTGTTCATGTTCAGGAATTGACCCTACTTGCTAAGTCTGTTAAGCCGCTTCCTGTAGTTAAGACCGATGCGGAAGGTGTGGTTCATGATGCGGTGCATGATGCGGAGTTCCGTTATCGCCAGCGCTACGTTGATCTGGTTGTGAATCCTGGAACCAAGGAGGTTTTCAAGAAGCGAACCAAGCTTTATAGCGTGTTCCGCGATTACTTCAACGAACACGATATCCTTGAGGTGGAAACGCCCATTCTACAAGCTATTCCTGGTGGAGCTGCCGCTCGGCCGTTCATCACACATCATAATGCGCTAGACATGCCGCTTTACATGCGGATTGCGAACGAATTGTATCTGAAAAGATTGATTGTTGGTGGCTTCGATGGCGTGTATGAATTCGCCAAGGACTTCAGAAATGAAGGCATGGACCGCACGCACAATCCTGAATTCACGGTGATGGAGATCTATGTGGCCTACAAGGATTACAATTGGATGATGAACTTTACCGAGAAACTCTTGGAGAAGGCCTGCATCGCGCTGAATGGCACTACCGAGATTGAATACGGGCCGCACAAAGTGAGTTTCAAAGCGCCATTCCCACGCGTTCCGATGTTGGATGCCATCAAGGAGCATACAGGCGTGGACATTACAGGAATGAGCGAGGAAGAATTGCGCAAGGTGTGCACCGACCTTGGCGTTCCTGTGGAAGACAGCATGGGTAAAGGCAAGCTGATTGATGAATTGTTCGGTGAGAAATGCGAGGGCAATTACATCCAACCGACCTTCATCACGGATTATCCTGTGGAGATGTCTCCATTGACCAAAAAGCACCGAAGTAAGGAAGGTCTGGTGGAGCGATTTGAACTGATGATCTGTGGAAAAGAGATTGCCAATGCCTACTCGGAGCTAAACGACCCCATTGAGCAACGCGAGCGTTTTGAAGAGCAAATGCGCTTGGCTGATAAAGGTGACGATGAGGCCATGATGATCGATCAGGATTTCCTTCGAGCATTGGAATATGGTATGCCGCCAACATCAGGAATGGGAATTGGAATGGACCGTTTGGCCATGATGCTCACCAATCAGCATTCGATTCAGGATATTCTCTTCTTCCCGCAAATGCGCCCAGAGAAAAAAGCCGAGAAAAAAGTTGAGTTGAACGAAACCGAGAAGCTCATTTTCGGCATTCTTTCCAAGAATTCGCCAATGAATCTGAATGACCTGAAAACCCAAAGCGGCCTCAGCGGCAAGCAATGGGATAAGGGCATCAAAGGTCTTGCGTCTGCTGGTTTGACGAAAGTGACAAAAACGGAGGCTGGGCTGACGGTGGAGGCGGTTTAATTTACCCACAGTTTCACCGAAACTGAACCTTTTTCCCTGTTCAGTTTCATCAGGTAATTCCCTTTCGCAAGCATAGGAATCGCAAGGATTTTCTGATATGAACCTGCTGCCTGCTGTATGGTTGGCAGAAGTTCAGAAATCATCTTCCCCGAAACATCAAACAGCTCAATCGAAACCCGTTCATCCGACTTCAATTCGTACTCAATCGTAACCTGATTGTTAGAAATCGGATTCGGATAAATGAGGGTTGAACCGATGTAGGCGTCCACTTCGCCAATGCCCACGTTCATTCCAGAAGTGTAGCGCGCTATGAGCATTTGCGTTGGCCCCGCTCGTCCTCCGGCCAAGATCTTCAGATCCGGTTGCAGGGCCAAGGAATAAAAGAAAGTCCCAGGCGCGTCATCCAGAACCACCTTACCGTTTGCTCCGAAGGTGTTGTCGTAAATTCCATCTTCATGGAGCCGATAAAGCACGCCTACAACAGCGACAAGGTTAGCCGCCCTAACAGCAACGAGGACACGGCCATCAGGCTGTATCAGCAGTCGTTCGGCATAATCATCCTGCCCTAAATGATCTATATAAACCAAGCCATCAAATGAGAAACTCGGATCGAGAATTCCGTTGCTGGTCGTTCTGGCTATCACCCCGTCCGTATCGCCACCGCCTGCCTGATACTGTCCAGCCAAGTAGAACCGACCTGCGCCATCCATCTGTATGTCGTTGAATTGTTCGTTCGGGTTTGGTAGATCTATGAGTGATACACCAACAGACCCGAAGGTGTTGACGAAAGAACCATCTTCATGGAGTTGCACCAAAAGTCCGCGGGGCTGGCCTCCTCCACCAACAGTGGTCGAACCCGCCAATGTAATTCTTCCATTGGCTTGAACGTGCATAGCATAGGCCCTGTCTTGGTCCTGTATGTCGTAGGTAAGAAGTCCATCGAAAGAAAAATCTGTATCGAGCGTTCCGTCAGCATTAAATCGGGCAATGGCGATGTCGGTTTCAGATGCAGAGTTGGTCGTTCCTGCAATAAGAATCTTTCCATTGGGTAACAATTCCATGTCGTAGAGAACCCCGTTCGGGTCGGTAATTCCAAATCCGACATCCACGCGGCCATTGGTCCCAAAACTGAGGTCTTCTGACGCGTCTGGGTACAGCCTCATCACGAACATCTGGTAATTGCCACCGCTTGTAGGGCTGTTGGAATATCCACCGATCAGGATCTTCCCGTCCGGTTGCAGCAGCACCCTTATGGCAAGGTCTTGATTTCCAAAATCGAAATTCTCTCCGCCAATTCCTCCAAAATTCGGGTCGAGCGATCCATCCGGATTGAGGCGAACGACTGTAATATCGGTATTGAGGTTCGAAATATTGCCAACCGCAACGATCTTGTTGTCCGGTTGCACAGCTATGGAAGTAAACGTTCCAGACTGACTCAAGAGGAACTGACCATCGCCATCAAAGGTGTTGTCGAGATTGCCGAACTGGGCAAATGCAGAAAAACAGAATAGGAGCAGCGCTCCAGCGGTAAAGAGTCCTTTCATCTCGGTTTTGTTGAGAATAAGCCGTGAATAAAGTTAATCACTCCATCCATAAAAACCTCCTGATCATCCCAAAGCGCCAAGTGGCTTCCGTTCGGACAATAGAGATATTCTCCATTCTGCACGAGGGTTGACATTTCCTTCATTTCCTCGGGGTTCATGCTGTCGTACTTAGCTCCGACCATTAGCGTTGGGGTCTTGATCTCGTGTAATCTGTCCCACACGCTCCAATCTTTTAAGATGCCTCCAGGAACGAACTCGCTCGGACCTTGCATGTAGCTGTAAACCTCACCGTTGAAATGGCCGAAACTTCTGGCAACTGGTTCAGGGAACGGATAAATGCGGCAGATGTGCTTGGCGTAGAATTCCTTTTCCACCAATTCCAGATAAAGCGGATTTCCGTAATCTCCCTTGTCTTCAAACATCTTGAAAGTATCCACCAAACTTGGCCGCAATTCCTCACGAAGTTTGTTGTTGTGAGCTGCGTATTTGTGGAAATCGGCAGTCATATTGCAAACAACCATTGCCTTCAAATTCTGCTGATACTTGAGCGCGTATTCCATTGCCAGAATGCCACCCCAACTCTGACCGAGCAGCACGAAGTTGGTGCTATCGAGACCAAGTGCAATGCGAACCTGTTCCACTTCTTCCACAAACCGTTCGATGGTGTAAAGGCTCATATCCGTAGGTTGATCGGAGTAATAAGAACCCAACTGGTCGTACTCATAAAACTCAATATTCGCCTGCGGAAAAAAGCTTTGGAAACTCTCCAGATATTCGTGTGTTCCTGCTGGTCCACCGTGCAGAATAAGCACCTTCATCGGGCTGTTGCCGAAGCGCTTGGTCCAAACCTTATAGCCTTCTTTCAGGTCAATCATCTGAACACCGCCCGCTTGGTAAGCGCCAGATGTTTTGAAATTGTTGTATTCGCAGCTTGCCGCTGATTCGGAAACCGGAGTAGGTTGTAGTTGTGAACAACCAAAAAAGGCCAAAAGAGCAATAAGAATGGTGTAACGCATAGGGTTGAATTTTGCCCTAAGATACGTGCTTCGAAATTTCTGAGACAGAGATGGAATTATGCGAACTGTCATGCACCACAATTCCATCTTTTAACAAGATCGCCTGAGGCGATTCATGATGAACACCTAGTTCTGATGCGATTGCATTTGAAATGTTTCGATACGCGATAAGATCCAAATACCATGGCTCTACGTTTTCCAAATTCCATTCTCGCTCTAAGCGCGACTTTGCCATAGAACTAATGGAACATCTGGTGCTGTGTTTAAAAATGAGTTGCGGCTTTTCGTGCGAAAGTTCAAGTATCTCTGAAATCTGCGCTTCCGTTGTCATTTCTTTCCAAGGAACATTGGAGCTTCCGCCTCCGAAAAAGTCTTTCCAACTCATTTCTTCTTACAAACCATTAGTGAGTGATAATACCCAACCGTTTCTACAATCTTTTCTACTTCCAAACCTGCTTCTTCAACGTACTGAGCCATTCGTTTACTATCGTACATTTTGCTGTTGCCATTGGCCATCGAAGTGAAATAAAGTGATGTTCCATGCAGACAATAGGTTGCAGTCATGCTTTCCTGCATATCCCAAAATGTTTCCAAAATGAATACGCGGCCATTATCAGAAAGTGCATCTTTTGCATGAGTGAGAATGTGCTTGATCTGCTCTGGAGAAAAGCAATCCAAGAACTGGCTCATCCAAACAGCGTCTTGGTTTTTAGGCAGCTCATATTCTTCATCTAACACATTTTGTTCGTGTGTAGAAATTCTGTTCTCTAAACCTGCTGCTTTAATCCGCGGATTTGCCAATCCAGTTTGACTTGGAAGGTCCACAATCGTCATGTGAACATCTGGGTCCTTTTCCACACACAGAAATGACCACTTACCCGTGTTTCCACCAATATCCAACATGGATTTTGGCTTGAACTTGAACACTTCTTCTCGTGCTTGCGGAAAAGCCTGATCGGAATAATGATGGTCGAAGTTGAACCAACTGTCTTTTTCGCGCTTCGGAAGCTGAGAAAGTCCGTGGTAAATTGTCGGCCAATCACCCAGCTCTTTTAGCCCTGCAGGTTTTTCTTCTCTGATCGCTTCTTCTAATCGGAATGTGCCTGGATAACAGATGTCTTGAATGAAATCCGTGTTGGCAATGGTCTGCTTATCCATCAACCAAAAAGAGCCTGTTTTGCCGATTTTGTATTTGTATGGCTCTATCAATTTCACCAAATCCAAACTCAATCCAGCTTCCAAAAGTGTTTCCACACCGTACTGCGAAATGCCTGTTTCCTTGCTCAGTTCTTCTGATGTTGCTCCTTTTCTGCCCGCACTAGCTAATGCTTGCAGAACACCCGTTCTGTTCAGCGCAACTGCCGCCTGAAACATCATCGGATAAAACGAAAGCCGCTCTGCCGCCTCCTTTGCTTCGGTCAGCGAAATGTTGTCTTCTTGAAATTCTTTGTACATATGCTGGTTTTAGTCTTCAATCCAATCTGTAAAATACTCTTGCGGCTTTCTTCTTGTCTTGCGCGGCCAATTTTCTTTCGGGTAACCGAGGTACAGAAAACCAAGGAATTTGTCTTTCTCTCCCAGCTCCATGAACTCCTTGGCTTCGGGCCAATAGGTAACACCTCCACTTGCCCAAAAAGCACCAATTCCGTGCGCTGCGGCCACCAACATCATATTCTGAACCGCCATTGAAACCGAGGCGATCTCTTCCTCAATCGGGTCGCGTTCGGCCTCATCGCGCTTCAGGCAAATGCCGATGATCGCAGTCGTCATCAACGGACGATCGCGAAGCTTTTCGAACTTCTCCTGCTCAAAGCTATCCGCCTTCACCTGCTTATAAAGCTCCGATTGAAACTCGGACAGTTTCTTCAGTCCATCGCCCATGAAAACCTTGAAATGCCATGGCTGCGTGTACCGATGTGTTGGAGCCCACTTGGCTGCATCCAACAGTTCCATTACAATTTCCTTGTGCACTTTTCGGGTAGAGAAATGTTCCGGAATGATGGTCCTCCGATCCTCAATTACTGCTTTTATTTCACTCAAATTGTACCGCATTCACGCTCCCATTAAATCTTGAACAAAGTTATTTAGAATGAGTTTAGATAAACGATAACTTTGCCCTATACTTTGAACATTAACCTTTGAACTTTTCGATATGTATCCACCAGAAATAGTAATACCAATGAAGCAAGACATCACTTCTGTTGGAGTGAAAGAACTGCTTTCACCTGAAGATGTAGATGCAGCCATTAAGGCTGACGGAACCACCTTGGTTTTCATCAATTCGGTTTGCGGTTGCGCTGCAGGAAATGCTCGCCCAGCCATTAAAATGGCGGTAAAACACGATAAACAGCCAACAAGAGTGACTACGGTTTTTGCCGGATTTGACGTTGCTGCAGTTGCTCAAGCACGTAAGCACATGGCGCCATACCCGCCAAGCAGCCCAAGCATTGCGCTTTTTAAAGACGGCAACCTGGTTCATTTTATCGAACGTCATCATATCGAAGGTCGCCCTGCACAGATGATCGCTGATAATTTGACCGCAGCGTTTGACGAGTTTTGCTAAGCACTAGGATTTAGCCGTTAGCTTTTAGCTCATCGGGAAATGAAAAAGCCGCTGCGATAATTCGCAGCGGCTTTTTTGCTAATCGCCAAATCCTAATAGCTAACAGCTATTCAGCATCGGGATTCTTCAACACCTTCGGCACTTTGAAATAGTCTGAATCGGCCTTTGGGGCGTTTTTGAGCGCCTGCTTTTGAGTGATGGTTTTCTTCTTCTCATCGTTCCGCATCACGTTCAGTTCTTCCGACATGTAAATGAGCGGTTCCACACCTTCGGTGTCGAGTTCATTCAGCTTTTCCATGAACGAAAGAATCTTGTTCAGGTCTTTTTTGATGCGTTCTTTTTCCTCGCCTTCAAACTGAAGCCGTGCGAGGTGAGCCAATTCATCAACCGTTTTATCCGTTATATCCATGTCGTTTCAATTCTTGTCTGATCACATCCTGCGCAGCATCCCTCAGTTCAACAACATCACTTGCGGTCATTCCTTTTGAGGGAATTGGCCTGTGAATTTTGATGAACGTTTTGCCTGGTCGTCCGCCTTCCCAAACATGCGGTTTGGCGGGCAGAATCTTCCATCCTTCGACAAAAGTAACGGGAACCACGGGAACTTGTGCCTCAATGGCAATTTTGAACGGAGAGTTCTTGAACGGAAGCATCTTGGGCGGATTATCAGGAATGATCGCCTCAGGATAAACCGCAATGGTTATTCCTTTTTTCAAGTCGTCTGCCGCACGCTGATACGAGTTGTACGATGCTCGAATACTGGTCCGGTCGATGAGGATGTTCATCTTATGAAAGAAGATATTGAAGAACCACCATTTGCCCAATTGCACTTTTCCCATGTAATGGAAATAGATTGGAAAGGCTATGTACGATTGAACGATATCCACGAACGAAACATGATTTGGAACGATGATATACGGACCATCGGTTAGCGGTTCTTCAATCTCAACCGTTGTTCGAACACCTGTTACAAAACAGATCATACGTGCCCAAATACGCTTCAGGAACATGGCTTTTTTGAAGTGCTGTTCGCGATGCACGAAATAATAGAAGAATGGGAAAAGCGGCATGAGCGTAATGAAACACGCTGCAAAAAACCATCCTCTCCAGAGAATCTTTAACGGCCAAAGGAGCTTCGACATGGGACAAATTTAACAGGATGTTCTTTCCCTCTCCGAATTCAGAATTTCTACTTTTGGTGTTCTGTCCGATAAAGACGAAACATGGCAAGAATACTTACAGGCATACAAAGTTCGGGAAGGCAGCATTTAGGAAACATTCTCGGTGCGATTCGGCCTGCCATTGAGCTTTCGAATGACACGAAGAATGAGGCTTATCTGTTCATTGCCGATATGCATTCACTTACCACCATTAAAGATGCGGCCACACGAAAAGAGCACGTTCTGTCCACGGCCGCTGCGTGGTTGGCCTGCGGATTGGACACGGAAAAGGTTGTTTTTTACCGTCAGTCAGATATTCCGCAGGTAACCGAAATGACCTGGTATTTGAGTTGTTTCACGCCATTTCCGATGTTGGCAAACGCGCATTCGTTCAAAGATAAATCGGAGAATTTGGCAGATGTGAATGCGGGATTATTCATTTATCCGGTGCTGATGGCCTGCGATATTCTGATGTACGATGCGAATATTGTTCCTGTTGGAAAAGACCAGCAACAACATTTGGAAATGACGCGCGACATGGCCCGTTCGGTCAATCATCAATTAAAAAAAGAGCTTTTTGTGATTCCCGAAGCGCAGATAAGCGAGCGGGTGATGATCATTCCCGGAACGGATGGCCGCAAGATGAGCAAGTCTTACGGCAATGTCATCGATGTTTTCCTTCCTGAAAAGCAATTGCGCAAGCAGGTGATGGGAATTGTGACGGACAGCACTCCGATGGAAGAACCAAAGAATCCAGACACGTGTAATGCTTTTGCGCTGTATTCTCTTTTGGCTTCAGATGCTCAGATTGCCGAAATGCGTCAGAATTATCTGGGAGGAAATTACGGATACGGACATGCCAAACAAGCCTTGTTTGAACTCATTCTGGAAGAATTCAAGGATGAACGTGTGCGTTTTGACGCACTCATGCAAAATCCGGAGAAGATTGAAACGCTGCTGTTAGAAGGGGCAGAAAAGGCTCGGCCAGTTGCCCATCAGGTTCTTGCCCGCTTTAAAGCGGCCATAGGATACTGAGAAACGGTGCCGCAATAAGTGCCAGTAGTAGCAGATCTGCTAGCCACCATCTTTTTATTGATTCAAGCGCCCGAACTGCAAAAATGCTCAGCGGAAAAGATGCCAAGATAATTCCACTCTGCCAGCCAAGACCAAGAATCAGCGACATCAATACAATCCCCAATAACCAACCAACGTTGGACAACGTCAAGTTTCGTTCGGTTACGGTTCCTGCCGTTAGACTTCCCAACAAACCCGACAGCGAAACGAAAACCACAGGCATTAAAGCCATCTGGCCTGCATTCAGCTTCCCAAAACTCACGCTTCCCAACCAAGCAGATTGAATGACACGCTGAAAAGCCAGAAATGGAGATTCATACCAAATCACGATCATCATAATAAATACTGCGGTCATCAGTAAGCCCAAACTGAGCACGGCCCATTCTTTCCAGTTTCCCGTTCTAAGAATCAAAATCGCAAAGGCAACCGAAAGCAGCAGAAAGATTGATTGGCCTGTAAATAGGCTAGCAACACCAAGGAACAATCCAATATGGAAGGTTTGCGATAAGACTGAATCGCGCTTATAGGTTGAGAATAGAAGAAGATACACGCCAAGGATAACGAGCATGGCCACTGACAAATCCAATCTTGAAAGTGCTGCTTTTGGTTGCACCATGATGAAGGATACAAATGCGACCATGAACAGATTGGTATTGCCGAAAACCTGTTTCGTATCACGGGTTCTCAATCTAGATAAGAACGCTGCAATCGAAATGACCAATACGCACAGATATGGCAGTAGCCATGAACTTGTTTTAAGCCACCCAAAAGCCCAATGTGCATAAAGGAAATCGTTGCTTGGGCTGTTTTCCGACATCATAAAAACGGCTGTAAACAGCATTGCCGCGCTCAGCAAATAGCTGAGCACAAAGGCAGAAATCGTGTTAGATCTAAGAATAGCCGTTACCATTTGGACATGTGTCTAAACGATTTCAAATATTGGATATATTTGCCGCATAAATCAGCACAAATGAACTTACAAGAAATTCTTGCACCGATCGGAGACCTTTTCATGTGGACGTTTGGTCTTTTAGAAGCTGGCGAAAACAAGGTAAATTACCTTTTGATCATCATCATTGCCTTGGCGCTTGTTTACTGGACCGTGAAACTTGCGGGATTCCAGAAAGACGAGATGCTGAACCGTTGATCCTCTTTTCAGAGATCGAAACCGATATCTGACCTAAAGTATTTGCCTTCGTAGTTTACGACCTGCGCGTTAGCGTATGATTGTTCTAAGGCTTCTGTCATATTTTCTCCATAAGATGTGATGGCCAAAACCCGGCCTCCGTCAGTCAAAACATGACCATTGTCGGATTTTGTTCCTGCGTGAAAAACCACGCTGTCTTTCACCTTGTCCAGGCCTGCTATCTGCCTTCCTTTCTCATAAGTTCCCGGATATCCGTCAGAAACCAACATTACCGTGCAAGTGGTTCGTGGGTCAACGCTCAAATGAACTTTGTCCAACGTTTGATCAGCAACAGCTTCGAATAGATCCACCAGATCTGTTTGAATTCTCGGAATGACAACCTCTGTTTCCGGATCACCCATTCTCACGTTGTATTCAATCACAAAAGGTTCTCCTTTCACATTCATCAAACCGATGAAAACAAACCCCCGATAATCGATTCCATCTTGTGCCAAACCGTTAATGGTCGGTTTCACAATGCGTTCTTCCACTTTATTCATGAACTCCTGATCCGCAAAAGGAACCGGAGAAATCGCGCCCATTCCGCCTGTGTTCAGTCCCGTGTCTCCTTCGCCAATACGCTTGTAGTCTTTGGCAGATGGAAGGATCTTGTAGTTTTTTCCATCAGTAAGCACAAAAACGGAAAGCTCTATTCCACGAAGGAATTCTTCAATCACAACTTTATCAGAAGCCGATCCAAATTTGTGCTCTACTAACATGGATGTCAGCTCAATACGTGCTTCCACCAATTCATCGCAGATTAAAACACCTTTTCCACCCGCCAAGCCATCCGCTTTCAGCACATATGGAGAACTCAATGTTTCAAGGAACTTGAATCCTTCTTCCAACGAATCGGAAGTAAACGAACCGTAGCTAGCAGTTGGAATCTGATGACGGACCATGAACTCTTTGGAAAATTCTTTGCTGCCCTCAAGCATCGCTCCCAACTTGGATGGTCCGATGACGGGAATGTATTTCAGCGATGGTTCCTGTTGAAAATAGTCAACAATGCCTGCAACCAACGGGGCTTCAGGACCTACAATTACCAGATGAATGCCGTTTCCACGAACAAAATCACGGACGGAAGGAAAATCCAAGGGGTCAAGATCCACGTTTGTACCAACGTTCTGCGTCCCAGCATTTCCTGGGGCGATATAAAGCTTGCTAAGCCTCTTGCTTTGGCTCATTTTCCAAGCCATTGCATGTTCTCTTCCTCCTGATCCGATCAGTAATACATTCATTCCTTGTGTCATATTTGGTGGGTCAAAGGTCTTATTTTCATTCAGAATTCATACCTGTAAAACGTGGTTGGCCCATGTGTTTTCATACTTTTGGAATCAATCAGAATAACAACAGAAATGGCCTACGAAAACATCCTTACATCGCTTGAGAACGGAATATTCACCATCACCATCAATCAGCCGAAAAAGCTGAATGCATTGAGCAAAGGTGTATTTGACGACCTAGACGCTGCAGTAAAGGAAGTTTATACAAATCCAGAAATCACCGGTGTGATCATCACCGGAAGTGGCGACAAGGCATTTGTAGCCGGTGCCGATATTTCGGAATTTGGTGGATTAAGTGCGGAACAAGGAAAAAAATTGGCCACGCGAGGTCAGGTCGTTTTCAACGCAATAGAGAACGCACCAAAGCCTTTTATTGCTGCGGTTAACGGTTTTGCTTTAGGAGGCGGATGCGAATTGGCCATGGCATGCCACATGCGTGTTGCCAGCGAAAGTGCCCGATTCGGACAACCAGAAGTGAATCTGGGATTGATTCCAGGATATGGTGGAACACAACGATTGATCCAACTGATCGGCAAGGGAAAAGCTATGGAGCTGCTGATGACTGCTGATATGATCAATGCTGATCAAGCATTGAGATTGGGTTTGGTAAACCACGTGGTGGCTGCGGATGAACTTTTAGCCAAATCGACAGAAATCCTGTTGAAAATTGCCACGAAAGCACCTGTTGCGATTGCAAAAGTGATTGAATGTGGAAACGCCTACTTTACAGATGGTGTTAACGGATTGGAATTCGAAATAGACCGATTTGTTGAATGCTGCACCACAGAAGACTTTGCAGAAGGAGCTGCTGCTTTCGTAGAAAAAAGGAAAGCGGCCTTCAAAGGCCGCTGATCAGCGTGAGAAATAGACAATAATATTCAGGATAACCAAAATGATGGCCAAGGCTATCATGATGTTGTTCCTGATCTTCTCTCTCTGTTTATGTTTATGCCAACTATCCACTTTGCTTCCTTGCCGCTAAACTAATCATTATTAGACTTCGAAAGGGCCTTGAAGCACCCCGAAATCGTATCCTTTTCCTTTAAGTCCTAAGATAATTTCATTCAGCGATCCCTGAAGGTTTTTCATCGCCTTTTTACTGTCATGCATCACAATAATGCTGCCGCTTCTAACATTTTTCAACACATTGTGAATAACTGTCTGTTCATCGATCTTTTGATCAAAATCTCCCGAAATCACATCCCAAAAGACAATTTTCTCGGTGTCTTTTAAAGCTTTGTATTGAGATAGCGTGAGCTTTCCGTACGGTGGACGAAAAAGCACAGAGGAGAACACCCGCTTACCTTCGAAAGCATTCTGCTTGTACTGTTCGGTTGGAGTGGTCCATCCATTGAGGTGGTCCATTCCATGATTTCCGATCGCGTGTCCTTGTTCTCTCATTTTCTGCACCAATTCTGGGTGCTGATCTGCATTCTTTCCAAGTATGAAAAACGTAGCTTTCACTCCGTGCGTTTCTAAGACGTCTAGCACAAACGGAGTTGCTTCCTGTTCAGGTCCATCATCAAACGTGAGATAAACCTTGTTCCCGCAGTTCTTTACCCTAAATACAGCTTCTTTAAAAAGCCATCTGTAAACCTTTGGCGGACGAATCAGATACACTCGGCCACCAATATTTATTTGCTCGAAAGCGGTGATTGAATGTATTTAGATTCAATTTCGTCAAATCGCGCCTCAATGGTCTTCAGCAACTCGTCCTGCTTGTGGATTCGCGCCAAGATCAACAACTTCTGAAGTACAGACATTGCAATTTCCGGTTCGTTACCCAAACGCGCCACTTGACTACGGTCGAGTCGTGTGTAATACTCAATCTCTTGAGCGTACACATCCATGAGCTTTAAAGCAATGTCGTTCGCTTTTTCGAACTCTCCGAGCTTGTAATATCCTTCGGCCAAACCTGCCGCAGAGAAATTAAGAAGGATGGATTCGTGTGGAATTGCTTCCATACAGCGATCAAGCGTTTTCAAGGCTTCTTCCTTCTTTCCATCTTCAATCAGGCTATTGGCAAGTCGTGCGTACATGCTTCTGTAGTTCAAACTCATTCGCTCAGTTTCTGTACCATGATAAACCTGTGGTTTATCCATGTTGCCCCATTTGAATTTGTTGACCATGTTTTCGTACATCGCCACATTATTCACTTCTCCTGTCTGCCCATCTTTATTAGCTCGTTCTATTGGAACCAATCGGTAGGCCAAACCTTCAATTTGGAAATATTTCTCTAAGCCTAAATAGTTGTCTCCTCCAACAGTAACAGCGAAATAAATTGGGCGCTCCCAGTTAGTGTTTGCGAGAATATCCAACACCATCAGGTGATTACGTGTAATTGATGAGCCCTTGATTTTCCAGACCATCTCTTTCACAATTCGGTCTGCTTGATCAGGTCTCACGGTTCCTGTACTCATCACTTTGGCAGAATCAACCGTGATTTTCAAGTTGCCAGTTGGCATGTAATTGAAATCGCCAACACGCGTTTGAAGCATGTACTGCTTATCATCCTGTGCCACAAAATCCAATACTTCCTTTAACTCTACGTTGCCTGGAATTTTTCTGTCGTAGATCGGAATCTGAAGCCGTTTTTCTCCCAACAGATCTTCTTCGCTGAACGTGAACGGAATTGGAGCAGCGTCATAAGCTGCTCTTCTCAATTGGTCGATGTACCAGTTGGTGTTGAAGAGGCTCAGGTTTACTACGCGGATGTCTGTTCTTACACCTTCCACCTCTTGGGCATACCACAATGGGAATGTGTCGTTATCGCCATTTGTAAAGAGTATAGCGTTAGGAGCGCATGTCTCCAAGTAATTGACTGCAATATCGCGTGCCGCGTAACGGTCAGAACGATCGTGATCATCCCATCCATCTTTTGCCATTACGTAAGGCGCAGACAAACTAAGAACCGTGGCCACTCCAGCGGCAACAACTTTCGGGGCTTTCTCTTTAAGCGCATCGTAAATAGCCGCTACTCCCAAGCCGATCCACATGGCGAAAGCATAGAACGAACCTACATAAGCGTAATCTCGCTCTCTTGGTTGAATTGGATATTGGTTCAGGTACACAACAATGGCCAAGCCTGTCATGAGGAACATGAGACCAACCAGCCATGCACTTTCCTTATCTCTATAATATTGAAACACAAATCCGATCAATCCCAGAATAAGTGGCAACATATAAAACTTGTTGTGCGCCTTATTTGAGGTGATAGAAATTGGAAGATTGTCCTGCGGTCCAAGACGCATTTCATCAATAAATGGAATTCCAGAAATCCAGTTTCCATGATTGATCTCTCCGTGACCTTGAACATCATTCTGCCTTCCTGCAAAATTCCACATCAGATATCGTAGGTACATATGTCCGATCTGATACTTGAAGAAGAAGGCCAAATTCTGTCCCAACGTTGGTTTCACGTCTCCGCCTTTAGCGCCTGTCCAGCTTTTGTATTCTTCGATATGGTGTGCTTGATTGCTGTACATACGAGGAAACAATCCGCTCATTTTAGGGTCATATTCAGCGATGGACTTTCGGCCAGAAACCTCGTACGATTCCTTTGCCTGATAGTAAACCTTATCGCCATCTTCTTTTCCTACATATTCTGCATTGAAATATGGTCCGTAAAAAAGTGGGCGATCTCCGTATTGTTCTCGATTTAGATATGATTGCAGTGCAAAAACGTTGTCTGGGTTACTCTCATCCATTGGCGGATTCGCCATAGATCGAATTACCGTTAGCGTGTATGCTGAATATCCAACCAGCAACATCATCATGCTCAGAATAACCGTGTTTGCGGTTACCATCTTCTGCTTTTTGGTGTAATACAATCCGAAAACGATTGCGGCACCTAATAATATCAGGTAGAAGAACAAACCAGAATTGAATGGCAGTTTCATGGAATTGACGAACAGCAGTTCGAACCATGAAGCCACTTTCACCACATAAGGAATGATGCCATATTGAACGAACACCAAGATGGCCAACGAGGCAACGCCTGCACCAAGGAAACCGATCGTAGTTGGCTTGAATCGCTTGAAGTAATAAACGAAAGTGATGGCCGGAATGGCAAGCAGGTTCAGCAAGTGAACTCCGATTGACATACCAAAAAGCAACGCAATAAGTACAATGTAACGGTCGGCATGCGGTTCGTCTGCCACGGATTCCCATTTAAGAATGACCCAAAAAACCAGCGCTGTAAACATGGAAGAAAGCGCATAAACCTCGCCTTCAACAGCCGAGAACCAGAATGAATCAGAAAACGTGAAGGCCAGAGCACCAACAGCACCGCTTCCCATTACGGCCAAGATCTTGGCGAAATCGTTCTCATCTCCATCCTTTCCGATTACCAATTTCTTGGCAAAATGGGTAATAGACCAGAACAGAAATAAAATAGTGAAAGCACTGGCAAGAGCAGACATTGTGTTTACCCATTTGGCCACTTGCGTTACATCATCTCCAGCAAAAATGGCGAAGAATCGTGCTAACATCTGAAACATTGGTGCTCCAGGTTCGTGACCAACCATTAACTTATAAGAGGCGGAAATATATTCTCCGCAATCCCACCAACTTGCTGTTGGCTCAATCGTAGAAACGTAAACGAATGATGCCACAAAAAACACCAACCAACCCGTAAGGTTGTTCATCAATCTGTACTTGCTCATAAAGGCTTTGTTTAAGCGATGCCGAATTTAGGAATATTAGCCACAAGAGACGGAGAAGCACTTGCAAAAGTTGTTTGTGTCGATGTTAAACTTTCTTATTTTTGCCGCCCAAATTGACCCATGGTGTAACTGGCAACACGTCTGGTTTTGGTCCAGAAGAGTCTAGGTTCGAGCCCTAGTGGGTCAACAGAAGCAAAAAAGCACCTCCCAATGGAGGTGCTTTTTTTGTGTTGAGCATATGAGTACTGACTACTTTTACAATCCATGAAAAACATCCGCAACTTTTGCATCATTGCCCATATTGACCACGGGAAAAGCACGCTGGCCGACCGTCTTTTGCAAGTGACAGGTACTGTTTCTGACCGCGAAGCACAGGCACAAGTATTGGATGACATGGACTTGGAGCGCGAGCGTGGCATTACCATAAAGAGCCATGCAATTCAAATGAACTATCGTTTGAACGGTGAGGATTACATCTTGAACCTGATTGACACTCCCGGACACGTGGATTTCTCGTACGAAGTTTCGCGCGCTATTGCAGCTTGCGAAGGAGCGCTTCTTATTGTAGATGCTGCCCAGGGAATCCAAGCACAGACCATTTCCAATCTTTATTTAGCGTTGGAACATGATCTAGAGATTATTCCTGTGTTGAACAAGATTGACCTTGACAGCGCCAATCCGGAAGAGGTGAAGGATCAGATCGTTGAGCTTTTAGGCTGCGACCGAGGAGATATTCTTGCGGCCAGCGGAAAAACAGGCGTGGGTATTCCAGAAATGTTGGAAGCAATTGTTGATCGGGTTCCAGCACCAAAGGGAGACCCTGAGGCTCCATTACAAGCGTTGATCTTTGATTCTGTTTTCAATCCGTTCCGAGGTATCATCGCCTATTTCCGTGTGATGAATGGAAGCATTCGCAAGGGAGAACAGGTGAAATTTGTGGCAACGGGCAAACAATATGGCGCTGAAGAGATCGGCATTTTGAAATTGAAGCCATCGCCACAATCACAGGTTTTTGCCGGAAACGTTGGCTACATTATTTCGGGCATCAAAACAGCCAAAGAGGTGAAAGTGGGTGATACGATCACTTCTGTGGATCGTCCTTGTGCTGAAGCTATTCAAGGCTTTGAGAATGTGAAACCGATGGTTTTTGCAGGTATCTACCCAGTTGACACAGAAGATTACGAGGAGTTACGCACCAGTATGGACAAACTCCAGCTGAACGATGCATCATTGACATACGAGCCGGAAAGTTCTGCGGCACTTGGTTTCGGCTTCCGTTGTGGTTTCTTGGGAATGCTTCACATGGAGATCATCCAAGAGCGCTTGGAGCGTGAGTTCGACATGACGGTGATCACTACCGTTCCTAACGTTTCATACATCGCCCACACCAAGAAGGGCGAAAAGTTGATCATCAACAACCCATCTGACCTTCCGGAACCCAACTACATCGATGTGGTGGAAGAGCCTTACATCGCTGCGCAGATCATCACTAAATCTGAATACGTTGGGGTGATCATGACGCTTTGCATTGACAAACGCGGCATTCTGAAGAACCAGATCTATTTGACCAGCGACCGAGTGGAACTTCAATTTGAGCTTCCGCTAGGCGAAATCGTGTTCGATTTTTACGATAAATTGAAATCCATTTCGCGTGGATATGCTTCTTTCGATTATCAACCTCTTGATTACAAGCCAAGTCGGTTAGTGAAATTGGATATCCTGCTTAACGGAGATCAGGTTGATGCGCTATCAGCCCTTATTCACATGGATAATGCGCACACCTTGGGGAAAAAGATATGCGCCAAATTGCGCGAATTGATTCCGAGACAGCAGTTTGATATTGCTATTCAAGCAGCTATTGGTGCCAAGATCATTTCGAGAGAAACGGTAAAAGCGATGCGAAAGGACGTTACCGCCAAATGCTACGGTGGCGACATCTCGCGTAAGCGAAAACTCTTGGAAAAGCAGAAAAAAGGGAAGAAACGTATGCGCCAAGTAGGAAACGTAGAAGTTCCTCAGTCTGCGTTTATGGCTGTTCTTAAACTGGATTGATCAGTCTTTGAGAGTAATCACCTCATAGGTCACATCATCCACATAGACTTTTCCTGAGTTCGATAAGTAGGGATAAACGATCCATTGGTCTGTAGTGTCAGCTGCTTCTCTGAGGTCGGCTATGTGTTTCACTTCCATCCACTCTGCGGGCTTTGAAACGTACTGCCCGATACCAATGTAATCGTGGCCGTAATCTGTCGAATCGTTGCGGTAAGAATAGGCAATGGTCAAATTCGGAAATGCCTCTTCAGACCAAACCTGAGCAGTGATCAGCAACTTCTTGTTCCCACTGGAACCAAGGGCCGCTACAGGAACCCCTAAAGTAGATCCGAAGGGGGCGTCACCCGTCAGTTTCGTGCTTTTTGTTCCTGCAAAGGCCATTTCTGTGTTGACTCCTTGCGTGCCCCAATTATCGTTTTCTTCGAATCCTGAATGGAAATCAACCCTGCTTAATACAGATTCATCATTGGGTATTTCCAGCACTTTCTCCTGACGGTAGAAAATGCCATCATATTCTCTTCCAGTCTGCATAAAAACCTGCCAATACCTATCCTTATCCATTCCATCCCAATGAAGAATGAACTTTTGATATTGATAGCTCTGAACCAAATTGACTGAGACGAAAAGCAGGCAGAACGTTATCACGATTCCTTTTGCCAAACGGCCACTATTTTGAATGAGAAATGCCAATCCGAAGATGAAAAATGGCAAGTACTCGATGAGAGCGCGCATGCCAAAACTGCCGCCATAGTACCAATTCCACCAACAGGAGATCACGTAAATGCTGATGGCGAGAAATGCCCAAAGCCAACTAGCTTCTTTCGGTCTTTTGAATAGGTACAAAACAAGGCCGATGGCGCCCAGAAATGCCACTGGCGAATACACAAAAAAGCCTTTTTTAAAGCTGAAAAGCACATTCAATATTTCGGGAGAAAGGAAGTTGAATCCCTCGCCTTGGTACGACCAAACAAGTGGTTTTCCTACTTGCAACACGTACATCAGCGATTGAAGAGAAAGAATACCGACAACCACGATCATGGCGAAAATCATCTTGCTGCCGAAAGCTTGTATCAGGCGCGTTCTTATCGGTTCTATTCCACCAGCAATGAATGGAACGCTCAATAGCACAAGTCCATTCGCTGGGCGAACAAGTACAATCAGGGCGAAAATGGCTGCAGACGCAATCCAATATTTTTGACTGCCAACCTGTATGAATTGCTGAACCGTGTACAGAAAAGCACAGAAAAGCGCGAAGCTGTACGCGTGAGACATGGCCGGTTCGGAAATGGCATAGTGAAACAGTCCCGTGGCGAACAGGCAGCAGACAACCGCAAAAAGTGCTGTTTTCCGTTCAATTCCCTTTGCCTCAAGAAACTTGGAAAGAAAGTACATGCCCACGCCTGAATAGAACAGCGCGCTGAGCATTATGCCATATTGAAATGGAGATGAATAGCCATCCACAGGAAACCCAAATAAAAATGCTGCGCCACATGAAAGTAAAAAGAATGGTAGCGTGAGAATGGCCGTTCCTGCGTAGTATTTATTGATTCTTCCGAGGTCAGAAACCACGGTAAAATCGGCACCTCCACCATCAAAATAAACATCGGCATAAGAGTGGATGACCTGATCCCAGTTGAACGAATGTTCGAGGAAAATGGCTACCAGATATCCGTAGTATCCCTGAGCGTCCGCATGGATGAGGCCATACATCGCTTCGTTATCGAAAATACCAGAAAGAGCCAGAACAAAGGCTAAAACAAGGCTTGCTGAAATCACCGCAACCCTCATCGTGCTTGTATAAAAGTGATTTCAAAGTCGTCTATATAAACCTGAGCCCCATCCGATTTCATAGGATAAACCACAACCTTATCTGAAGAGTCTCTTGGTGCGCCACATTTAAAAACAGCCGTGACCCAGCTCCATTCATTTCTGCCATTGAACTGCGGTCGAAGTGGATATTTTTTCCAAACGTAACTGCTTCCAGTACTATCGTCTATGGCGCAGACAAACGAAAGATCGGTTGTTCTGGAATCTGAACGAACCCAGCCGCTTACTCGAATTAAGTTGAAAGGAACGGCTACTTCAGAAACAGGTTTGCGAAAAGTAATTCCGTACTGGTCTTCTGGCAACATGAGCGCTGAATGTGCTCCAGTGTAAAATGCTTCGTTGGTAATTTGCTGTTCGTTACCCCAACCGAATGGTTCTTCTAATCCGTGTTTGATCACCAAGCTATCGAGACCCAAATAGCTGTCCTCTCCAGGATAACCTGAGTAATACCAAGCAAGATCATTTCCAGTGCGCATGAACAGGCTCCAGAATTTCACCTTCGACATGTTATCAAAAGGAATAATGTTGTGAACGTACTGATAGGTTTGCACTAGCTGCATGGGAACCAATGCGACTGCTGCGATCGTTAAAAGCCATGGTTTCAAAAATCCCAAACCGTATTGCAGCGCAGCCGCCAAACCAATGGCAAACAGCGGATAAACATCAATGAACGCGCGATGGCCGTAGCAGCCTCCATAGTACCACATCCACCAAGAAGAAATGACCCACGTAAATGCCGCAAGCACAAACAAAAGCCACCCGAACTGTGGCCTGTTGCGATGAAGTCTAGCCGCTAATCCGATAGCCGTAACAAAGAGAATCGGACAATAAACAACAAGTCCTTT
Source organism: Flavobacteriales bacterium (assembly GCA_021739695.1). Classification (NCBI taxonomy): domain Bacteria; kingdom Pseudomonadati; phylum Bacteroidota; class Flavobacteriia; order Flavobacteriales; species Flavobacteriales bacterium. The sequence goes on from JAIPBM010000002.1 coordinate 127,656, forward strand.
CCGATAACCGAACAGTACATTGAAAATCTCTGGCGCGAGGAAATGAAACCCTTCTCCTTCGTAAGACCACACCATCAGTTGTCCTGTTTGAAAAAGGTAGATAACGGGCTGAACAGCTACAATTCCCCAAAAGATAAGTGCCGAAATCAGTAACGCTTTCTTATTTGAAAAAAGACGTTCGATGAGATTTAGTGTTCCGAAAAATCCAGATGTGACAACCGGAACTGCAAGAACGATCAGCGCGTTAGTGGGACGGATGAGCACCGTGAGTGCTAAAAATCCAACAGCCAAAACCAGATTGCGAATAGTCAGTTGCTGAGCAGATTTCCAAACGAAAAACAAGAATGCTGAAACAGTGAAAAACGTGTAAGCATGAGACATGCCTGGCTCGTAGATCACATAGTAGAACAGGTTTGTGCCGAACAGAACAAGGAATAAAGTAAGTAGGATGATGTTCGGTTTAAAGCCCATCGCATTGAGCAGTTTACCCAAAAAGAATAGCCCCAAACACACACTTACAATTGCTGCCAAAGCCACCATCAACTGAAACGGCCGCGAATATCCGTCAACAGGAAGTCCTAAAACCATACTTAGCGCGCAGCCCACAAAGAAGAATGGTGCTTGAACTACCGAGGTTCCGGCAAAGTACTTATTGACGTTTCCCGTAGGGGTTTCTACCACATAATTGGCACGTTTCCCTTCAGGATAATAGGTTTCATTAATCGCATCGACAAACGAAAACTGAAGGTCGTGATAGATGAAAACAGCTGGAAGATATGCGTAGTAGCCTTGCCCATCAGTCATAATAAGCGGCTCTTCCGAAAGGTTTTGCCAACGGGTAAAGCTGGCAAATCCGATCAGTCCGATGAAAACAAACCAGACAAATCGTGTTACGTTCAAATCAGCAGAAACTACTTGCTGAAGATATTATACTTCAGAATACAATAGATGGCACGGAAACCGTCTTTGGCTCCGATCTTTTTTCCGTCTTCGTAGGTCCTTCCATAGTAAGAAATACCAACTTCATAGATTCGGATCTTAGGAATGCGGCTGATCTTGGCCGTAACTTCTGGCTCAAACCCGAAGCGGTGTTCCTTCAACTTTAGGCTTTGCACCATTTTGGTATTGAACAGCTTATAACATGTTTCCATATCTGAAAGGTTCAGATTGGTGAACATGTTTGATAGGAACGTGAGGAACTGATTTCCGATCGTGTGCCAGAAAAACAGGATTCTGTGCGGATTTCCACCCAAGAATCGGGAACCGTAAACCACATCTGCATTGCCTTCTACAATCGGCTTCAGCAGGTCATTGTACTCGCGTGGATCATATTCGAGATCGGCATCTTGAATTAACAGATACTCTCCCGTTGCCAGTTCAATTCCTTTATGAAGCGCTGCTCCTTTACCCATATTCACGGGTTGCGAAAAAAGCCGAATGTCCATATCTGGATTCTGCGCTTGGTAATTCTCAACAGCTTCAACGGTATTGTCAGAGGAGCAATCATTCACAATGATCAACTCTTTTTTAATTCCGTTCACCAGTTCAACCGCCTTTATTCTATCAAGGATCAGATGAATGGTTTTGCCTTCGTTGTAGGCCGGAATGACTAGGGATAGTTTTGAAATTGACATATAACGAGTTGAATAAGACGCAAAAATCGCAATTCCTGTTTAACGGCAATCAAAAACACCAGTCTGTTGGTATTCTGCTACCAAAACACAATCACTTATTTCCGATTTTCTTTCGGTTAAAAATTGGCTCCCGTTACGAATTTGGAATTCGCTCCAAAAGTTTTGTGAATAGAGCGGCTGCACGATTGGACCTTCACCATGATACCAGGAATAAAAATCGAGCATCGCTCCGCAATTGTTCCACCCATCTGTGTAAATCGTGTCCATCTTAACAACCATTTCATTCTGGCTGAGTTCTTTAGCAATTATCGAAGGGTTGTCCTTTTCAGGCAAAATTTTAACCATGGCAAAAATTAAAGAAAGTATTATTGCCGCGTACGAACCTGCTAAAGCTTTATTCATCGACTTACCGATAGACAACCCTTTCATATTCCAAACCAAAGAAATGGAGATGACAGCAGATAGATAACTGAATGTCCGAGGAAAGGGAAGGGTTCTGAAAACAATTACATAGGCTGCTGCCGATCCAAGGAAAAACCACAAGAACCTCTTCTGCAAACCAAACAAATTCCGGTTAGGCAAAACCGTAAGAATCAAGCCCAGTACGAATGCCGGTCCCAGTAGGGTGAATATATCGTAGAGAAAATTAAGCTTCTCTCCATCGGCCAAATTATGCAGGTTCCTTTCGTTCACCCATTGGTTGCCGATTATTGAATCTATGCCCGAATAATACATGAGCGGTGAATAAAGCGCGAAAGCGAAAACAATCGAGAGGATGGCGCTAACCAAAATCTTTACCACGGGAACTGTTCCTTCTTTTTGATAAAGCTCCCAAACTAGCATTGAACCAAGGCTAAATGCGGGAATAATAAAACTCGGCAAGGTAAATACCCCCAACGAAACTGAAATCGCAAGTAATGACCAGTATGCCCAACTGGAAAATTCACTTTTCGCTTTTTCCTCAGACAGAATCTTTATTGACCCATACAGGGCAACAAGGAAAAATGTAGCTTGAAGACCGTACCCTCTGGCTTGAGCAGAATATTGAATGGTTGCCATTGAACAGCTCCAAAAAAGAACCCCGATCAAAGACCAAGTAACAGATGATTCTACTCTTAGAATTCTATAAATCAGAAACCCGCTTACTATTGCTGAAATGAGCGAAACAGACCGCATGGCAGTAAAGGGGTTCATCGGTATCTCCACTACAAAAGAGCCTAAAACAGAAAATAATACGTGGTTGTTTGGAAACGGATATGTGGAAATAGCGATCCTCCATCCCTGTGAAACGAAATGTCGATAAGTTAGCGCTTCGTCAATGTGAATTGGTTGGTTCAAAACAAGCCAGGTGGCGAAAAGGACGATAATCGACAAGGTCAGGCCAAGGCCAAAATTGACCCGCTTATTGTTCACCATCCGGCTGATTCGTTTCTTTCAACAAATAAAGTGGCCGTTTCTTAACGTTGTTGCTTATACGCCCAACATACTCTCCAATGATTCCAATTGAAAAAAGTTGAATCCCTCCAATAAAAAGGACACTCAACATCAACGAGGTCCAACCTGGTTCGTACACCTTCCAAACAAAGCGCGAATATAGGGCAAAGAGCATCAACAAAAATGAAATGAACGATACCACAAAGCCCGAAATGGTGGCCATTTTGAGCGGAAAATTGGAGAAGGAAGTGATTCCGTCAAGAGCAAAACGGAGCATTTTCCTGTTAGTGTATCCGGTACTTCCGCTAAGGCGTTGATCACGCTCATATTCCACAAACGTCTGGTTAAATCCGATCCATGCAATTTGCCCACGAAGGAATTTTTCGTGTTCCGGCATTTGTTTCAATGCCTCTACCACGCGTCTTGTGATGATTCTGAAATCGCCTGTATCAATTGGAATATTGACACTTGTGATGTTGGCCAGCAAGCGATAGAAAATTTTGGCCGAGGCTTTCTTAAAAACCGTTTCTCCTTTGCGAGCAATCCTCCGAGCATAAACAACATCAAAACCTTCTTTGGTCTTTTTGACCATTTCTGAAATCAGCTCGGGCGGGTCTTGAAGGTCAGCATCAATAATAACAACAAGGTCGCCTTTGCAACGGTCAAGACCAGCAGTGACGGCAATCTGATGTCCGAAATTCCTGCTGAGATCCAGATAATTGATCGCTACATCTTGGTTCGAAAGCTTTTTGATCTCCCCTAAGGTGCCGTCTGCACTTCCATCATTGATGAAAAGCAGTTCCGTCTTGGTTAATCCCAAGGTTTTGATGACAGCCACCAACCGATCAAACAAGGGTCGGATATTTTCCTCTTCGTTGAATACAGGTATGATGACTGATAGATCCATTTCAGATCTTCATTTCTGGGATGTCTCCTTCAACAATCAGCCGCCCTTCGGTAGCAGCAACCACTTCTTCAACTGTTACTCCCGGAGCGGTTTCAATCAGTTTAAAACCATCTGGTGTTACGTCCAGAACGGCCAAGTTCGTAACCACGCGTTTTACACAACCCACACCAGTGATCGGAAGCGTGCATTGCTTCAAAAGCTTTGACTCTCCTTCCTTGTTTGTATGCATCATGGCTACAATGATGTTCTCTGCAGATGCCACAAGATCCATTGCACCACCCATTCCTTTCACCATTCTTCTAGGAATTTTCCAGTTGGCGATGTCTCCGCTATCGGACACTTCCATGGCACCCAAAACCGTCAGTTGCACGTGTTGACCACGGATCATGGCGAAGCTGGTGGCCGAATCGAAATAAACAGCTCCCGGACGTGCTGTGATGGTCTGCTTTCCTGCGTTGATCAGATCTGCATCTTCTTCGCCATCAAACGGAAATGGTCCCATTCCGAGAATGCCGTTTTCTGATTGAAATTCCACCTCAATTCCTTCGGGAATATAATTAGCAACCAGCGTTGGGATCCCAATTCCAAGGTTAACGTAGTAACCATCGCGCAGTTCCTGCGCAATTCTTTTTGCTATTCCGTTCTTATCTATTGCCATTACGAAATTTTAAATGCGTGGTCTGACGGTTCGCTGTTCGATTCGTTTTTCGAATTTCTCTCCTTGGAAAATGCGGTTTACGAAGATTCCAGGAGTGTGGATGAAATTGGGGTCCAATTCTCCCGGTTCTACCAATTCTTCCACTTCTGCAACAGTGATCTTTCCGGCCATTGCCATCATTGGGTTGAAGTTGCGGGCCGTTCCTTTATATATGAGGTTTCCCAAATGGTCGCCTTTCCATGCTTTTACAATGGCGAAATCGGCAGTTAAAGCGGTTTCCAGAATGTGCGGTTTGCCATTGAATTCGCGAACCTCTTTACCTTCGGCTACTTCTGTTCCGAAACCAGCAGGTGTGAAAAAGGCTGGAATTCCAGCTCCGCCAGCACGACATCTTTCGGCCAACGAACCTTGCGGAATCAGATCAACCTCCAATTCTCCGCTCAACATCAATCGCTCAAATAGATCGTTTTCTCCAACGTAAGAAGAGATCATTTTTCGGATCTGCCGTTTTTGAAGCAAAAGGCCAAGTCCGAAATCGTCAACTCCAGCATTGTTGGAGATGCACGTCAGATCCATGATTCCCATCTTGACCAATTGAGCAATGCTGTTCTCTGGAATTCCGCAAAGGCCAAATCCGCCTAGCATCAAGGTCATTCCATTTTTGATTCCGGCCAACGCTTCTGCCGGTCCTTTTACAACTTTATTCATCTTACTTATTCAAAACCCGGATCGTACAATCCGCCCCGTTGGTTGCTATTCTGTTTATCGTATTTCTTACAATCGAGCTCAACACGAAGTTCTCCTTCTGGTCTATCAAATGGTCCAGTAGAAATGCCGATCTTCTTGTCGTCATAAACCTGCTTCATGTAAAGTGCCCAAATAGGCAATGCCATGGATGCGCCTTGTCCTTCTAAAATTGTCCTGAAATGGGCGGCACGGTCTTCGCAACCGACCCAAACGCCTGTGACCAGGTCGGGCGTGTGGCCCATGAACCAACCATCTGATTGGTTCTGAGTTGTTCCTGTTTTTCCTGCTATCGGATAGTTGAGTTTGTATTTGTAGCGAAGTCGAATTCCAGAACCGGCCTGCACAACGCCTTCCATCAGGTTGATCATGGTATAGGCGGTTTGCTCATCCATTACCTCGTGTGTTCTAGGAACAAACTCTTCCAATACGGTTCCTGTTTTGTCTTCAATTCGGGTAATGACCACTGGTTCGGTGTAAACGCCTTGATTGGTAAATGTGCAATGCGCTGCGGTCATTTCATAAACAGAAATGCTTGGTGTGCCTAAGCAAATTGCTGGATAAGGGTCAATCGGGGCCGTAATGCCCATTTTTCTGACTAGGTCAATTACAGCCTGCGGTCCAAACTTTTTCATGATGAACGCAGTGATGGAGTTGACCGAATGCGCCAACGCCTCTTTCAAGTTCATTTCGTCACCATCATGCTTATTGTCTGAGTTTTTAGGTGTCCAATCCTGGGGCAGATTCCACCTGTCTTTCTCAAACGTAACCGGAATGTTGAGCACTTTCTCGCATGGCGACCAACCTTCTTGCATGGCCAAAGCATATACAAATGGTTTGAAAGTTGAGCCCACTTGACGGCTTCCTTGCTTCACGTTATCGTACTTGAAATGTTTGTAGTTGATACCGCCAACCCAAGCTTTCACAAATCCCGTTCTCGGATCCATCGACAATAGACCCGATTGCAGAAAATGCTTGTAATAACGAATGGAATCCAAGGGAGAAAGAACCGTGTCAATCTCGCCTTTCCACGAGAAAATGGTCATTTCGATGGGCTTATTGAAAACAACCTTCAACGAATCATCAAAGGGTTCCCAAATTTCTTTGTAAAGCTTCCATGTTTTGTCCAGATCGGGCTGAAGTTTGGCAGATTTCTTCTTGAGCTTTTCAATCTCATCACGGATATCTTCCTGCTCATCTTCTTTCTCCATACGCTCTGCACGCTCGAACTCCTTGTATAGTTTGTCTATCTGACCCTCGTACCCATTTTGCTCGCTTTTAAAAACGAAATAATCGTGATAGCGTTTTCGAATATCTGGCCGCAGGTCGAGCCGTTCGTTGTAGCGCGTTGAACGTCTCATGGATTGAAGCATGATGCTTTCTATCTCATCTTCGCTTACTCCTCTGAATGGTGCGGTCTTATTGTTTTTCTGGTCTTTCCAAAACTTTGCCTGATGTTCTGTGATATGTTCGGTAACTGCGTTTTCGGCATATTTCTGAAGACGCGAGTCGATGGTTGTATAAACACGCAAGCCATCGCGATACAGATCATACTTAGAACCATCCGGTTTCAGATGGGTATTGCACCATTTGGTGAGCTCGTTTCGCAGATACTCTCGGAAATAGGTTGCTGATCCCTCGTTGTGATCCGTGCTGTGGTAATCCAATTCCAACGGCAGCGCGTCAAGCGAATCCATTTCGGTCTCCGTCAAATAACCATTGCGCTTCATTTGTCCGAAAACCGTGTTTCTCCGATCACGGGTCAATTCCAAGCGTCTTCTAGGATTGAAGAGAGCCGGATTTTTAAGCATTCCAACAAAAACGGCTGCTTGTTCGATTCTCAACGAATCGGGGCTGGTATTGAAGTAAACAGAAGACGCAGATTTGATTCCGACTGCTCCATTGATAAAATCGACCGTGTTCAGATACAGCGCAATGATCTCTTCTTTGGTGTAACGTTTTTCCAAACGCGTGGCAATAATCCATTCTGCCGGTTTCTGAACCAACGCACCTCCGCGCAATCGATTATCGCCAGTACGCGTGTCGAAAAGGTTCTTGGCCAACTGCTGAGTAACCGTGCTACCTCCGCCCCGCTTTCCTGCAAGCATAATGGCACGTGCCAAACTGTAAAGATCTACACCGCTGTGTTGGTAGAAACGCTCATCTTCGGTAGAAACCAACGCGTGAACCAAGTGTGGAGAAAGATCTTCGTATTTGACATTCGATCGGTTTTGAACGAAATACGTTCCGAGCACTTTCTGGTCTGCAGAATATACTTCGGAAGCTAAGTTGCTTTTTGGATTTTCGAGTTCATCGAAGGTTGGAAGCGGCCCCCAAAGTCCTGCGGAAATTGAAAATAAATGAAGGACAATAAGCATTGGTCCGGCCAATACCATCAGCCAGAAGTACAACACGTACTTTCTCTTAATCGGTGCTGTTTTTTTCTGTGCCACTATTTCCCTACGTGCTTTTCGATTGATATTCCAACATCCAGAACAGACGGAAGAGCCTCTGTGCGCATACCTTGCTCAAACTGAAACGAATAAACCCCAGAGTTAGGAAAGCTGATGTTCTGCTTGAACAGAATGTGATTGTCGAGAATGTCTCCCAATCCTGTGCCCAACCATCGGCCAGAACCATCGGCTAGAATACATTCTACCGTGTCTTTGGCGGTTTTGCCAGACGGAAATGTGGTGCTGACGAACATATAAATGTTTGCATACGGATACATGGCGTCATTCCTTAGATCGATATAGAAATCATATCCGGTCATGGTATCAGTAACTTCCACATCGAAGGTAATCTTATCTCCAACTTCCCAAATTTTGTTAGGCAAGGATTTGCTCGATTGATACATGGACTGTTTGCACCCGACCATGGCGAACATGAATACAATTCCTATGACCAGGAATCGATTACGTGGCATTGTTGTTCGTGTTTCCAGAACTGTTATTCCGATTACGATTTCTGCTCTTTCTGCGTTTGTTGTTGCCCGAACCTTGCTTTTTATTTCCGCCTTGCTGTCCTTTCGGCCTGTCAAAACGAGTTAGATCATCTTGCCCAACCACATTTTCGTAGTCGTGTTTCACCACTGGAACCGCAGCATGCACCACATCTACAAGTACAGCCGGTTTTTTACCCTCCTTGTTCATTTTCAAGATTTCCTTGACCCGCTCAATTGGAACCTCGATAAAATTGGATGGGTCATCGCGCATGGTAAACCACATCACGCCTTTGAAAATATCAACCTTCTGCGTGAACGCTGATCCTTTCTCGGTCTCCAATTTGGTTTTCTGATTCGGGAAATCTTTGAGCGCATCGAGATAACTGTCCAACTCGTAATTGAGACAGCATTTCAGTTTTCCGCATTGGCCCGCCAATTTTTGAGGATTGAGCGACAGCTGCTGATAACGTGCTGCGCTGGTGCTTACGGTTCTAAAATCAGTCAACCAGGTAGAACAGCAAAGTTCTCTTCCGCAAGAACCGATGCCGCCAACGCGAGCTGCCTCTTGCCTTGCTCCTATTTGCTTCATTTCCACCCGCACCTTGAACTCGTCCGCATATCTTCTGATCAGATCGCGGAAATCAACTCGGTCTTCGGCCGTGTAATAAAAAACAGCTTTGCTCCTATCTCCTTGATATTCCACATCGCTGATCTTCATGTTAAGGCCCAACTCACGAGCAATGATCCTTGCGCGCGTTTTGGTCTGCTGCTCACTGTTCACGGCTTCCTGCCATTTGTCGATGTCAGCTTCGGTGGCCTTCCTGAATATCTTCTTAAAGTCTCCCGTTGCAGAATCTACGTTACGCTTGCGCATTTGCAACATCACGAGGTCGCCTGCCAAGGAAACCGTACCCACATCGTGACCAGGAGAGGCTTCTACAGCTACCACATCTCCTTCTACCAAACGAAGATTGTCTTGTTTGAAAAACTGCTTTCTGGTGTTCTTAAAACGCACCTCCACAAACTCAGAAACGGTATAACCTACCGTGTCTTCCATGTTTGACAGGTAATTGAAAACACTCAATTTATCGCAACTGCCTGTTTGACAAGCACCGTTATTCTTACATCCTCTTGGCAGACCACTTTCGGTCTTTCCGTTACTACATCCGCTACATCCCATCGTTCTACATTTTGTACTAAGAAGGCAAATTTAATTGTTTAACGGGCTGTGCCGTCAATTACTTCAGTGCCCCGCTCATAAGCAGGTCTGAAAGTTGGAAAGACAGGTCGGTAAACACGATCCTGGCGTTGGCATTTCGTTCAATGTGGTAATGGGCATCGTTGAAAGCGGTGAGAATTCCAGATGCATTTTCAACCGTAATGAAGCGAGAGAATTTATGTACGAACTCCATTTCCTCCCGCAGCAACTTGTCTTTTGTTTCTGGAAGCGTTCGATACATCAATACCTTTCGAAGAATGCCGCTTGATTGGGTGATCAATGCTTTCTGCTGCTCTCTTCCCAAAGCGTTGAACTCTTCAGAAAGGTCTTGGATCTTCTCCATGTTGAGCACAAAACAGGCACGCATCCAATCGATAAAAAACCGGACGGTTACGGTGATAGACTCTTGATCGTCCAATAATTGTTTGGCCAAATTAAGATTGCCATCTGCCAAATGTGCCAACCTTTTCATCTGTTCCAGATCAGCCCCATCTGCCGAAAGGGACTCCGCAATTTCTGCATCGCTCAATCTACCAAGCAAGTGCATTTGCACCCTCGACAGTATTGTCTGCAACATGTTTTCGGTGCTTTCGGCCACAAGCAGAAAGACGGTTCTTGCTGGTGGCTCTTCTAAGATCTTAAGCAACTTATTGGCCGAAGATTCATTCATGTTTTCGGCCAGCCAAATAAGCACAACCCGATAATCGGCTTCGTAGGCTTTATAACTCAGGTTTTGCAGCACTTCCTTACTGTCATCCACATTGATAGCGCCCTGCTTGTTGTCGATTCCCAACTCCTTCAACCAGTCGTTCAGGCTGAGGTAAGGATTGTTGATCACTGCTTTTCTCCATTCGGGTAAGAAGTCCTTACTGGAAAAATTCTTGTGGTCAACTTTGGATGTTTTGTTTTTCGGGAAGATCAATTGGAGGTCTGGATGTTCCAGCTTCGCATACCGAATGCATGAATCGCATTTTCCGCAGGAATCTATTTCTCCTCTGTCTTTACAAGCAAGATATTGAGCGAAAGCAAGCGCCAACGGCAACGAGCCAGCTCCAGACGGGCCAACGAGCATCTGAGCATGTGCCACACGTCCGTTACGAACAGAATTGCACAGTTTGGATTTGAGTTGTTTTTGCCCTACGACCTCTGAAAAAAGCATGCGTCAAATTTAATGAGAAGAGACAAGAGATATAGAGGTAAGAAACAAGGCCTCTTGGTCCGCCCTTATCTCTATATCTCTTGTCTGTCCAGTCTCCTTATTCAGGATGATAGATCTGCTTGGCATTTTTCAGAATCTCCTCCTTGTCCAAGGTCATTGGTTTGGTTTCGTGACCTGCCAATAGATCCATCTGGTCGTTGTAGTGAGGGCTGTTTGGCCTGTCGCAATTTCCACCAGCCATCAGCGACTCGATGTGAGGCAGTCCTTCTTTTGAAAAACTAACCAACTGCAGGTAAGAGTCTCCTCCTTTGCAATCCATGGTTCCGGCATCAGCATCCCACTCGCTGGCCGATGCGGCCAACACATCTGCAATGCCACCAAGGCCAACGGTTTTTCCGTTTCGCGTAAACGTTTGAGCCTCACCAAATGGAAATTCGAGCTTATTGAAGTGACGCATGAATTCCTCTTTCGTTTTGCGAATGGCCGATACCCAGACACTATCGTCCACAAACAATCCTTGCTCCACGGCCTCCGACCTTCTACCGGTTTGCTTCATAACCTTCTGCGCGGTGGCATAGGCAAAAGCCGCTTGCATGTTTTCTGGCCCCATGTTGTAATTCCAACGATGCATAACCTCAATGGCATCCGCGATGTCTGGATATTTCGTAGCATCAAGATTGTAGGCGTTTTTCATGCTCTCGATGAAAATATGATTCTCAGGCACCTGTTGATCCCATTTTATCGCCTTGAACTCATCCCAATCAAGCTTTCCGTATTGTTTCATCAGATTCTGAAACTGCACACTTCTATTGTTGTCATAAATTCTGAACCCCATGTGCTTAGGATAACCCTTGGCGCTGAGGTTTTCGGCCTCACACGTTGCGTTGAACGGTGTGTTGTTCGTGTTAAAAACGTAGCCACATGTTGGATTCAGGTATTGCGGAAGTTTCTCAATCGGCACAATGCCCGTCCAGTTGGTTTTTGATGTGTTTCCTGGAACCAAGCCTTCATAGTTGAACGAGGTGTCGCGATCAGGAATCAAACCGTAATCGATGTAATAGATGGTATCCTGTCTATCAGCATAAATAATGTTGAAGCGACCTAAGGCCATCATTTCCAGCGCTGTTTTAAACTCGGTGAAATTGCTGGCCTTGTTCATGTTGAACCATTGATTGGCCACACGGATATCTTCCGAAGCAGGGCATTTGACCGAGTAGAACATCTTTCCTTTTTTGGAGCGGAGTGTTGGGCCATACTTGCTCCAATAGCTCATCATTTTCACTGGAATCACAATTCCGCCAACTTTCACTTTCAGCCAAACGGGGCGTTTTTCCAGCTTCAACCATTCTCCATCATACTCATACATCAACTTTTTCTTGGGATGCATTTTCAGCTTGTAGGTGTCCACAAGATCGAGCCCGTTCCAAGTATGCGTCCAACCCAGATTCTCGTTGGTTCCCAAAAAGATGCTCACGCCTCCCGGAAATAACCCGCCAAGAATATTGAGTCCTTCCTCAGAGTTCAAATGCGCCTCATACCACGAGAACGCGCCATCATAAGGCATGTGTGGATTCACCGCCAGATAGGTTTTCCCATCTTCCGTAGCGGCCGAGTTCATTGCAAAGGCGTTTGAGCCCATCGGCACCTCTTCTTTATCAAACTTATTGCCGATGATCTTCTGGATCGGTTTGTGCGCATTGCAGATCACGCTCAACGAAAACACATAACTGGCAACAACATCTTTAGGAGTAATTGGAAATGCCTTTTTAATGAATTTTTCGTCCTTCCAATGCTTTTTGGCATAGGCATTTATCCCAGCACAAAAACCCTCCAAGTACTTTTTGAACTCTGGTGAAATGTCTTGTTCATAGCGCTCCTCCACCAATTTTTGAATGCCGAGTGTGTGGGTCAGAAAGTCGCGGCCCGCTCCGTCTTTACCTTGATAACGCCCAGCAAATCCTTTGCCTGCATAAAGCATCTCCTGCATGGTCGGAAAAAGATCTTCGGCACTTGCCCATGCCAAACCATAGGCTACTTCCGCATCTGTTTTGGCAAAAATGTGCGGCACGCCATATTCGTCTCGCGCAATGGTGATGTTGGTCGGGTCGATCTGGGCAAAAACCGTGTGTGACAGAAGGACAAGCAGGAGGGTCTTTTTCATGTATAATGGAGGTGAATGGCGAACTTACTTTAAACAGATCACTCAGCCAAAGACAACTGGCCCTCCCATCAGCATGTTTGCGGATAATTGCTGCTCAATCGTCTTTAAGCGGCACATCCAATTTAGATTATCAGTAGCAATGGTTACGTTATGCGTGTATTCGGCTAGAACATCCGAAGAATGGGTTACTTCATCTCTACTTTCAACTACATCATATGTGGATTGCGCTATATCATATGTGGATTGGGTTACTTCATCCCTGAATTGAATGATATTATGATGAGATTCGTTTAGGTCATCCGTAGCTTTGATTACTTCATCCGTAGCTTATTATTAGCTTATAATTACTTCACTTTAAGCCAAAGGATTTTTTTGAGGTGTTGATAACGGTCTGATAATGATGCCGCTGACCGCTGCGCTGATTTTCTTGTGAGCCTTCAGTAGACTGCCTCTGGTCTTCTAAGTGGCTGAGCGTATTTTACTGTTAGCGCTGTTTCTTGCAACTGTAAATCCCCAAATTAGTTGAGAATTTAGTTTTCCAAAGCGAATCATTCGCTGATTTTCGAACTACAGCGCCCTTTATGTTTTTAGTTTCAAATAATGTCGAATTGCAGTCGATTATCGACTAATGCCCAAAAACGATAGACTTGTTAAAAACAATGCCATTACTTTTGCAGGGATTATCCATTTGTACGCAAACACATGAACGGATTCAAATCCCTCATCCTCTTATCAGTGTTAGCAATAGCTTCTACCGATTCAATCGCCCAAACGGGAGTTGCTATTAACGCTACTGGTGCTGCCCCAAATTCAAATGCAATTCTAGATGTTACAAGTGCCACCAAGGGGGCGTTGCTTCCTCGAATGACATCTGCAGAGCGGACTGCCTTTGTTCCAACCGGGTTATCTGGTATGACTGTTTTCGATACTACAACACAATCATATTGGTATTGGGATGGAAACACAAACATCTGGAAACAAATTCCTACTACCACAGGAACCTCACTTGATGCAGCATATGATGCGGGTGGTTCTGGCCTAGGAAGAACCATCACTGCTGATGCGGGAAACGTGGAGATTCAAGGGGCTGGTTTTTTGACCGTGGCTTCGAACATTGGAGTTGGAACAACCTCACCAGATAGGAGAATGAAGATCTCTGGAGCCGGTTGGACTGCTCTTGAGGTTGAGAACACCGATAACCAAGATGCCGCCATTGAGTTGACATCGCAAAGTGTTTCAAATTACATTTTTACGGACAACACCGGGTATTTAGGGCTGGAAAGTGCTGCTGGAAAGGAAATCTCACTGAGAACAGATGGTGCAAATGAAAGAATGGTGATTCAATCCGATGGTCGGGTTCGGGTGAACAATCTTGCAGATGCGAACAGTGCGGTAGTGCTTTCAAATGCAGCGGGGGTTCTAGGCAAAAGACCACTTACGGGAAGCACAACAGATGTGCTTTTAGGCACAGGGGCTTTCGGTCCGGCTTCGGCCTTTGCAGATGATGATTGGTATCAGGTGCTATCTACCAATACACCCACAGGCATCAACGATTGGATCTACACGAATGGGCGTGTTGGAATAGGGGTAGGTGCTTTATCAAACCCATCATCTCCTTTAGAGGTTGGCGCATCAGGCTCGGGTAATCCGGATGCCAATTCCATTGTTGCATCAAATCCTACCAACGCGGTATCAAACGATGCTATCATCATGACTCGCGTAGCTGGTTCTTCAGCTGGCGATCCTTTTTTCTCCATGGATATTTCGGGAGAGGCAGGTTGGTCTATGGGAGTGGATAATGACCATGGAAATAGATTTAAGGTTGCTCCAAGTTGGAATAACCTTTCATCAAGCACCGCTTTGACCATTAAACCAGATGGGAACGTGGGGGTTGCTACAGACGACCCCAACCAAAAACTCCAAGTGAATGGAGTAATTAGAAGTAATGGTTCTTACATGATTGATGTGGATGCGGCAAATGGTGCTGGTCCTCGAATTGCGTGGGGTACCACTTCAGACGTTTACGCCATGATGAATTTGGGCGCATATGCTGGAATAAACAACCTCGAAACAAAGGACCGCGATTTCAGGATCGGTTCAACTGCGGTTACCAATGCCATTTATTTAAAAAATGCAGATGGTAATGTGGGAATTGGTACCGCTGGCCCTGAACGTAAGCTTCATGTTGACGGAGATATGAAAATCGGTGTAGACGCCTCTACTTTGCGAACACTGTATTTTGGAGACGCTAGCTACGTTTATCTTCAGGAAACAGCGGACGATTACCTGACCATTGAAGCTGCTAACGGAACCAGAATCGGAAATCAAGGCACCTACATCAAAGATGTTTTTCACGGATCGTTCCTAGTGGGAAATAGTAACGCAGATCAATGTTCTGTGTGTTCTTGGGACGGATTTGGGTCCGGTCACTTAGAAATTCAAGTGCTATTCAGCACTTTGGGAATCCCCAGCGGTACGAATAAGACCATTATGCTGACTGTTGATTCCGGGAATAATACTTACGATGATGAATTTGCTGTTAGTTTGCAGAATTTTTCCACTGATAGAATGGACATATTCATAAGAAGAATAGACAGCTCTGGAAGTACGTGGGGATTGACCAGTATGCGCGTTAATTATATAATCATGAATAACAACTAGTTTGCTTCAAGATAAGCCAAACACAAATCCACAGCAGCCTCCACTCCTTTCTTGTGCGTTCGCTCCATACCGTGCGATGCTGCCACTCCAGGACCAATAAGACCAACTCGGAAATCATTACCTGCACGAAGTGCGGCTGAGCCGTCAGAGCCATAATATGGATAGATGTCTACTGCGTAAGCAATCTTATTCTTCTCCGCTAGCTCCACAAGCTTTTTACGGAATTCATAATCATATGGGCCGCTAGAATCCTTAGCGCAGATAGAACAGGCCGTTTCTTTGCCCTCGCAAGCATCCCCAATCACACCCATATCTATGACTAGCAGTTCTTGGATTGTTGGGGCATATCCACAAGTGCCGCCATGACCAACCTCTTCGTAATTACTGAAGAACAGCTCAACCTGTGCGCTTTTTCCTGATTCTTTCAGTCGTCTGGCCACCTCCATCAAAACAAAACATCCGGCTTTGTTGTCCATGAACCGACTTTTGATGTATCCGCTTTCAAGCTCCTGATACTTAGTGTCGAACGCAATGATATCACCATTGGAAATACCGAGCTGCTTCGCGTCATCAGCTGACGAAACCTCCTCGTCCAAACGGATGAACATGTTTTCTAACGAACGCTGTTTAGTGTTCGTGTCCTTATTTGCATGCACAGATGGGTCTTTCAGTAAAAGTGTTCCTGAATAAACCTTTCCGCTATGAGTATGAATCCGACAATATTCGCCTTCAAATCCGTTGAGAGACAATCCGCCCAAAAGGGAAAACTTGAGATGTCCGTCCTTTTGTATGCCGCTAACGATGGCACCAAGTGTGTCGACATGTGCTGCCATGGCAATGGTCGGGTTTGATCCCAGCGAACATTTCACTGCTCCTTTATTGGTATACTCTGGTGAGTAGCCCAAGCAATGGAAATAATCGAAAATATATTTGCAAGCATTGGTGGTAAATCCCGTTGGCGAATCTATCTCCACCAATTCTCTCAACTTGTCGTAATGGTTCATGTTTTGGTCTTTGGCTCAAAGAAAGAAAAACCTGACAGACCTGACATCACGACCCGAAAATGAATGTCCAATTCACCCTCTGTCAGACCTGTCAGTAATCGCGTTTTTTGGCACTATTTAGTGGCAAGACACGCTGACTTTTTCTGAATCCCTTTGTTTACAAGGCTTTCAGCGCGTTTTTACGTTTCGTAACTTCTGGATGGCATGGCCTTGTGCATGGTAATTGCCTACTGCCCATCGTCAAACATTAATTCACAAACAACTAAAAACAAATATTATGGAAGACGCATTCAAAAAATTCCTTTACGCTGGTGTTGATTTAGCTGCTGAAGTATCTACAAAATTCGAGCAATCTGTAAAAGAGCTTATCGAGAAAGGTAAGATCTCTGATGTAGAAGGTAAGAAAATGGTTGATGAGCTTTTCGAGAAAACAGAAGCTCGTAAAGAAGAGTTCGAAGCAAAATATGCTGAGATCAAAGAAAAAGTTGGTATCGTTAAGAAAACAGAAGAAGAAATTCTTGCTGACCTTAAATCAAAAGTTGCTGACTTGGAAAGCAAAATTGGAAAGTCTTCAGCTAAAGCTGCAGCTCCAAAAGCTGCTGTTAAAGCTTAATTGAACCGTTGAAGCAAGATTTAGCCGTCTTGCTTCTATGTTTGTTAGTAAGCGCCCAAACACGATGTTTGGGCGCTTTTTTTTGTCATTTAATGGCCTTTTACCTTAAATTCTAAAACTTAAATTTAGCTGCCAATTCTCAAGTTGGGAAAGAACAACATTCCAAGTTGGCAACTACATTAGCCAACGTTGTTTGAAACTGAAATGCAGATTGCTTCATTTTCCAGCCTTGATTATGGAATTTGTTACGGTAATTGGTCACCTGAACAGTTTTTAACAAATTTATTTGACGCAATGGAAAATACAATTTTTTGTGTTTTTTGTGCGAAAATGGTGATTTTTTTGCGTTGTTTACATTTAGTACCATGTGCAAATTCATGTTTAGCGGGACAACAAAGGTTCTGATCCTGTCCTGATAAAAATGTTTTCGTCAAGTGTGGTGGTGTTTTCGTAAGGTTCAAAGCAAATAACGAGTATGAAAATTTTACGTATATTGTTACAAGTATTTCGCAACATGATAAATAAATTCACTTCGGCATTCTTTCTTTCTGTGATATTATGTTTTTACTATGACAGCGTTTGGGCACAAGAACCTCATCCAGACCAAAGTTACCTGAAGGCAATTCAAGGCATCCAGTCCAAACCCGCAGAACCAATTACGTTTGGCCCTGACGTTGAAAGTCTTAACCTCCAAAACCAAAATCTTTCTGAGTTGCCAGCTGAGGTTTTTCAATGTTTGAACCTTGTTTCTGTAGACCAGTCTTTCCAAATTCTGGAAATGTTACTTAAAAACTTTAAAAGAACCTTGCTCAATTACTCCGCTGAGCTAGTGTATTTGTTTTTTGGTTTATCCAAGCCACAAATCATCCCTTATTAGTCTCCAAACTAGCCATATAGAAAAATGACATTCGTAAAAATCATACCCACTTTACTGTTGAGCTCATTTCTTCAGGTAGCTGTTGCACAAACCAACGATGTAAAACCTACAGAGAGCAATGAAGCAAAGCAAGAGTCAACAGATGAAATAAACCCTTATGCTAATGAGCAAATTGCTGATGACGCAACAAACCCTAGTCCATTGGGCCTGGACACCAACAACATCAGCATCACTTACGATGATTACAATATTGAAGTAGCGGATTTTCTATACGGCACTTGGGGTCTACAAAATGTACTCATTACAAAACCCGATTCTACCGAATTATTAGTCCCACAGATAGATTTCTTTCAACTCCGTTTTACCGATTCAAAAACGCTGATTTTTAGGCTAAATGACAGGCTTCCTGAGCAAAAGGCTGTTTGGAATTATGAGGGCAATGCCATTGTTGCCGCAGCAATGATTCTTAAGGGATGCGAAGATTGCGTCAACCAAATTCGCCTGGATAATTTCGTCAAAACGGAGACTGGTTTTGAGGCTGATATCTTTATTGAAAACAATATGTCCCAATCAGCAAATGGCCATATTAGCTGTAATAAATAAAGGAAATGCAATACATGAAAACGACATACATCTCTATTTTCTTCTTCCTCTTTGGCATTTCTTCCGTGTTCTCGCAGGTGGCTGTAAACGCCTCTATGAATGTTACGCAGCTAAACCATGGCTATGACTGTGGTAGTGATGCTTCTGGAGCGTGCTGTGGCTGTTTTATCAGCATTTGTAACGACCCTGAACCTCGATGGGAGGTTTGGGGTGGTCACAGCGGAGGCAGCTTTAATGCCACTGCTATCACTCAAAATCCAGGAACCCGAAGTTGTGGTGTTTGGAATGTGGCCGATTATGACCTTAATGATTTTACTAATATCACAGCTACTCAATTGAATGTTGATCTGCGCAATTGGGAAGAAGATGGTTGCGGAAGCGATAATAACTATAATACTGGTTGTGTAAACAATGATGACGCTTATGATGCCCGTGCCAGGGTTGGCAATATCAACTTTAGAACCGGGTCTCCATGTCAATTCAACGAATACGGCTTTTTTTATAATAACAACAGTTACGGTGTTAAAGTAGATGTGTACTGGAGCTGGGCAGCCGCTCCAACATTCACAACCAATATCACATCTGATGGTAGTACTTACACCGTTTGTCCAGGTGTGCCACTTACGTTCAGCGGAGTTACTAATGTTGATAACGGACAAGAGGTTGGCCGATGGTTCAGATGGCAGAGCAGTTCCAACGGTACCACATGGAATACTATCGCTGGAGCAACCAGCGCAAATTATTCGTTTACAACCGTCAATGCTACCGCTTCGGGTATTGTAACATATTATCGATTACAGGCAAGTAGCGGCTGTAGCGCCAATTGGTCGGCCCCTTACGTGGCTAATTCGGCAACTATTACTGTAACCGTGCTTGCGCCAAGCAACGCAACCTGCAATTTACCAACATGTGAAACCATATACGTTGACCCGGTCAACGGTAATGACGGCAACACCATGCGGCCTAATACACCATACAAGACCGTTACCAAGGCCCTGAGCGACATTGCATCTAACAACAGCACGCTCAAGACAATTAAGGTGGCAAAGGGCGCTAACACTGAAACCCAAACATGGGTAATGAAGCCTTATACCACAATAGAGGGCGGGTATGTTCCCGGTACGGGCAATACAGACTGGTACAAATCTTCGGCCGCTGCTAACAAGACCACGCTCACCTTTTCTACAGCAGCTGTGCGCACAGAAAACAACAATGTCAAAAACCTCACTGCCGTGTATAGCAATGGAACTAGCAATTGGACAATTCAAGACATTAGCCTTGTAACCAACAATGCCACTGGCACCTCGGTTAGCGGAAGGGGGGTAAGCAACTACGGATTCCACATCGTAAACAGTAGCTCTAACTACACCATCAACAGAGTGAATATGACAGTAGGAAAAGGGAGCAACGGCACAGCCGGTTCCGGAAATGCTAATAACGGGGGCAATGGTGCCACAACTGGTGGCGGTGGTGGTAGTGGTTCCAATGGAAACGGAAACCCTGGTGGCGGATCTAATGGAACGGTTGGTTCTGCTGGAACCCAGCCAACAGGTCTTACCGGAGGAGGAGGGGGAACTGCAGGCACTGGATCAGATGTTTGCGGGAGCACTTCTGGTGGCTGTCCTGGTTCAAAAGGGGGCTGTAATGGAAGTAACGGTACTGCTGGCGGGAACGGTGCCCCAGGGGGGGCTTGGGCAGCTAACAACAGACCTACTGCGCCAGCAGTTAGTAATACGGCTTTTTATACTCCTGGTGGCCAGGCAGATAGTGGTGGTGGTGGTGGTGGTGGTGGACATGGCGGTGGTGGTGGTGGTTCTCGCGGTGGTAGAATCGGCTGTGTTAACTGTGACGGTAAGACCGGTGGCACCGGAGGCGACGGTGGCAAAGGTGGAGCTGGAGGCCTTGGCGGATTTGGTGGTGGTGGTGTATTCGGTATGTGGCGAGATAACTCAACCACGGGCGTAAGTGTCACAGAGTTAAACATTGCAATAGGTACAGCAGGAACAGGGGGTGCTGGAGCCGCTGGGGAAACAGCCCCAAGCACCGGTAGAAACACTGGAAAGTCTAACGGTAGCTGTAATAACTGTGCCGCTGGACAAAGGTGTTCTGGTAATGGGGGCAACGGAGGATATGGTGGTGATGGAGGTAGAGGTAGGGATGGTTCGAATGGCACAACGGCCAATACAGTTGTGGATGGCGTTACCTCTAGCAACACGGCAACAATTGCTTACGTACCAACGATTAACTTAAATAATGGTGCCACAAGGGGAAACATGCCTGGTGTATATTGTATCAACTCAGAAATTTCCATGACCAAGAACGCTGGCAACTGGGCCTTGCCTTCTGGTCTGACTTATGTTAAAGACATTACATCAAGCACTAGTAGCTACTCAAACACAACAAATACTGCAGTTGTGACCACAAACACTGCTGGAAAATATGATATAACTGCCAATTCTGTTGTCTTCAATGACTTCCTGAATGTGGCGCCTACATCACTTTTTAATAGAACGTTGCCAACCGTGTCGGCCAGTCCGTCAACCATTTGTGTCGGTGGTACAACAACCCTTTCTATTGCAAACACATTTAATCCAGGGGGAAATTCCCGTAAAGAACAGGAGTTGCTAATTTATACCACTACTCCGTCCAGCCCCACATTCAGTTATAGTACAGGATCTGTAACGACCAGTGCATTCACAACGGCCGGAACGTACATTGTCAGATACCGTGAACGACACGAGTGCTGCGGTTGGAGTCGACCTGTTTTCGCGACAATTACGGTGGAGGAGGATCCATCAGCTCCAACTATAGCCCCTAATCCGAATGTTGCCTCGGTTTGTGAAGGAAGTATTGTGAAAGCGGTTATTACAGCGGGATCGAACGGGACTGGTTGCGCAGACCTATACGAATATTCCACTAACGGGGGGGCAGATTGGCTTCCGTACACTTCTAACTCAAACATCACTGCTCCTGTCGGGGCATCCGTTGTTACAATCAGAGTTAGTCGTTCATGTACTGGAAACGGCTGTACTCCATATGTGGAGAACAGCTATACGTGGTCCGTTAACCCCTTGCCCACTATCACATTCGATCCAATGCCAGAGGCTTGCAGAAGCAATAGCGCACAGACGGTGGGGCTTGGTTATTCGGCCACGTTGAACAATCCAATTGAATATACAATTGATTTTAATGCGGGTGCAAATACCGCTGGATTCATTGATGTTGCGTACACATCATTGACTACCTCGCCAATCGTAGTGAACGTTCCAGCAAACGCTGGTTCGGCAACAACACAAATCGTGTATAACGGAACCCTTAGCCTGCGTAACGGAAACGGGTGCGTAAGTGCAAGTTATCCAATCACAATAGCCATAAATCCGAATCCAACTGTTGCGCCAACGAATAACAGCCCAATTTGTGAGGGCCCTACGTTAACCTTAACGGGAGGTGGCGCTTTAGGAACAACTCCATATACATACAGTTGGTCGGGTCCAAGTGGTTATACTGGCTCAGGAAGCCCGCTTGACCGCACATCAAGCACAACTGGAATGTCTGGAACATACTCGGTCACCTTAACAGACGCCAAAGGTTGTGCTGCTACCGGAAGCACCGTGGTCAGCGTAGTGCTTGATCCAACCCTCTCTGGGCAGCCAACTGGTACAACCATCTGTGCTGGTCAAACTCATAGCACGTCCATTTCGGTTTCTGGAGGAACTGGACTGGTTTACCAATGGCAATACTCAACAAATGGAACCAACTGGTTCAACGTGGCCACCAACTCTCCTGCAAACGGATTCAGTTACAGCGGAGCGACAAGCCCGAACATAACGATCTCTACGTCTACTGCTGTGCCTTTGTCTGATCAATACAGGTTCAGGTGTCAAGTAACTTCTGGTACTGGCTGCAATCCTAATCCTTTGAATAGCAGTTCAATCACACTCAATGTCGTTCCAGCAACAATTACAGCCAGTCACAGAACGTGGACAGGTATGGTCTCTAACGATTGGCTGAACGCGCTTAATTGGGATTGCGGTGGGGTGCCAGATATAACTGTAGATGTTATCATTCCTGCCGCACCGAGGTATCCGATCATCACAACCGGACAGTTTGCTGAGTGTAACATCATCAAAATAAATGAGAACGGCCCTCCATCCACCATTATAGTAGAAGTGCAGAATGGTGGTAACCTAAAGGTTGATAGTCCATAGATACCAAGTTTAAAAATGACTGTCCACAGAAATAGGAGCGACAATAAAACACCCCGACCAAATGGTTGGGGTGTTTTTGTTTAATGGCATGCCTGCCTATTTAGTACATTCGCTGTTTAGCGTTCGCTAACATGATATTTGACGGCCAGACCTTCCAGAACATTAACCGTATCCGCGAAATCATCGCGGTCCTGGTTAAATATGGCTTTGAAGATGTGGTGACCAATTCCACTTTACGAAACTTCGTTTCTGAGAAAGGCCGTATTTCTTGGACACGCCAAGGACAACCCGTTTTTCAGTACACAAGATGGGAGCGTATTCGCATGGTCTGCGAAGAATTAGGTCCAACATTCATCAAGTTGGCGCAGGTTCTCAGTAACCGACCAGACATGCTTCCTGCTCCCCTCATTCTTGAACTTGAGAAGTTGCAGGACAACGTTCCTCCTGTTCCTTTTGAAGAAATAAAAGCCACCATTGAGCGTGAAACAGGCAAGAAGTTAGAAGACGTTTTTCAGGTTTTTAACGAAAAGCCTTTAGCAACTGCTTCCATTGGACAGGTTCATAAGGCACGCTTGCATTCTGGTAAAGAAGTCGTTGTAAAAATCCAACGGCCAGGAGTGAAAGAATTGGTCTACCGTGATCTTGCGATTCTTACAGATGGCGTGAACCGTGCTGATCGATACCTGAAAAAGCAAGGAGTTCTTAACGCGATGGACATGGTCCGTTCGTTTGAGCGAAGTATGCATAAGGAACTCGACTACCGAACCGAGGCCCGCAACTTAGATCGTTTCCGAAATCTTTATAAGAGTTATAAGAACTTCATTATTCCAGCGGCTTTTCGTGAATACAGTACGGAAAAACTGATGGTGATGGAATTCGTTGGTGGATGTAAGATCTCTGATGTTGCCCAAATAAAGGCCTGGGGTTTAGATCCGCGCAAGGTGGCAGAAAATGGAATGGACATCTATCTGACCCAGATATTTGAGTTCGGTATTTTCCATGCCGATCCACACCCGGGGAATGTTTTGGTTCGCAAGGATGGTGTAATCTGCTTGCTCGATTTTGGGATGGTGGGTACGCTTATGCGTAAGGATAAATACGCATTTGCTGGAATTTTTGTGGGAATGGCAGAACATGATCCCGCCAAAATGGCGAGTAATCTGAAGGTTTTGGCCATTGACCATGGAATTACCGACATGCGTCAGTTAGAATATGAATTGAATGAGCTGATTGAGGATTTTGCCTCTTTAAATGTTGACGAGGCAAGCATTGCAGAAACGGTAGAGCGTCTTCAGAAAATAATGTTCGACCACCAGATCCGTGTACCTGGCGATATTTTCTTGATTTTTCGGGCCTTTGCGATTCTTGAAGGAATTGGGAAAACCATTCACCCACATTTCAATACCTACGACTTCATCCGTCCGTACGGACTGAAGTTGATGAAGGAGAAGTATTCTCCTCAGAATATTTGGCATGATGTGAATCAACGCTTCACATCCATTAATGCGTTCCTCACATCTTTCCCAAAAGACGTGCGCGAAATCCTGGATAAAACCAGAAATGGAAAAATCCATTTTGAGGTTGAGCTACAGGGCTACGGCTACCTGCTCAAGAAAATGGACAGCATTGCTAACCGAATGGCCATCACATTCCTGATCATGGCCTTTATTATCGGTTCTGCCATCACAATGACAGTCGACTGGGGTGATCGTATCGGCTACATCTATGGGTTGCCAGAAATAAGCGTTTACGGCCTTTGGTGCGCGGGCATTCTAATGCTTCTCCTCTTCTACTCTATTATTCGTAGGAGGAAGTACAAATAGCATTAATCAAATACTGCGATTGTTACCCCATCGGTTTCTGAAGGCCAACTAGGAACGTGCAGTTCACGTTGATTGAAATTCAAGTCAATTGTTTCTTGCTGGTCTGTCGGGAAGAAAACATCCACCCCGGTTAAGAACGAAGTAAAGCTGAACAGCCCAACCGAGGTTTCGTCTGTTTGCTCATTACCATCATCATAAAGGAAATAAGCGATGGTCGTGTTGCTTTCAGAAGCGAACTCCTGTGTGCTCAGATCATATCCTTCCACTGTCATTTCGTCTCGATTGTAAATAACTGCTTGGCTTGATGTAAACGAAATAACAACAGCTTGATTATCATCTGAAGGGAGGCTAGCAAGAAGAGTCCCGGCTAATGTGTTTGCTGGCGGAAAAGCCCGCAGATAGACTAATGCATCTGATGTTAAAAATGGTTCACGGTAATAGTGGAGTTTTCGATCTGCTGGATTCGCAGAAATGACTTCAAATTCATAATGAACGCTTTCCTTGGCATTGAAACTTCCCCATTTTCCCTCAGAATTTGTTGTGTACGTGTTGATTGGAGTTTCGTTCAATCGTTCTCCTGTTGCTGAGTTCAATTCATAGATATTCACAATTGCCCCTACCAATGCTTCATTCTCTCCGAGAGTTAGCACCTTGCCGGCTACCATTCTTTTTCCATCAGATACAATTGCCGTGGAACTTGGGGCAATTCCTCTAAAAAATTCGAACATCTCTGAAAATGTCTCTTCAGACGTGGCTACTTCATAGTGATCCTTTAAAGCAAGAGACACATTCGTGGCTCCTGGAATATCAGCACCAGACACGATTGCATCATAAGGCGAGTAAATATTTAGGGTTGGAATTTCTGCATTTGGACCCGCTGGTCCTGATTTCGGATTACTAGCCAGATGGACATAATGCGCCACTTTTGCAGCTCGTGCGGCATCTGCAAGATAGTCGTATCCTAATCCTCCTCCTGCACTATGTCCTACAAGTTCAACTTTCGATGCTCCTGTAGAAGACAGCACATTATCAATGAAATCATCCAGCGCATCAACAGATGAGCCTCCTCCCAATGAGTTCCAGTCGAACACATAAGTGCTATTTCCACAGTAATTACTCTGTGCAAATCGCTTCACTTGACTGGCATAGGTATCTCCAGAAGCCAAAAATCCATGACACATGATTATTGGGTAAAAAGATGTGTCGCAAGCTGAGGGCGGATTACCGATAACTTCATCGTCCTTTTTACATGATGACAAGCCAAAGGAAACCGCAAAAACTAATAGAAGAGCTTTTTTCATGGCGCTACAGTTTTAAGAACCACTAATGTAATTCAATATGGTTTGAATTAGGACCCCATCATCACCATAACTACCTGAATCCAGCCGATAAGAAAACCGATTACGGCTCCGATATACTCGATAAACTTAAACTCCTTTTTGAGAAGCATCATTATCAGATTTTCGAGTCGGTCTGCGGGTAGATTGTTCACCTTTTCTTTAATGATGTGCTCCACATTAAACCTCTCTTCAATGTTTGATAAGTAGTGGTCAATCATAGCAGGAACAGATTCCTCTACCTCTTCCATCACCGTATCTTTAAACTTGGTTTTACGCTTATCGCCAACCAGGGCCGCAGTTATAGGATAATTCTTTGGAAACGTGACGTTGAGGTAATAATCAATCTTTACTTCCACCAGCTCCTTTATAGATAAGATATTCTCTGGGTTGTTGAGCTTCTCTTTCAGATCCTCGGAAGACAGTAGTTCTTCTGCCACCATTTTCCCAATTTTCTCAGCAACCTGTTTCTGGTTTTTCGGGAAGATTCCGTGTAACGTATAAATCCCTAGAATATTCACGGGTTTCTGAGGGTGAAAAAGCATTTTCACCGCTATGTAGTTGGTAAACCAACCCACTAGGGCCGCTATAAACGGGAGAGTGTAAATCATTCTGTAGGTATTACGTCCACTTTCAAACGCTCATCACGATTGGCAATTTCCCATGCTGTATGAAATATGAGTCGGGCAATCTTCTCCATTTTCTGAAACATGATCTTATCAACCGTGTCTGTCGTCTGATGGTAATCTTCGTGAACTCCGGTGAAATAAAAAATGACAGGAATCTTGTTTTTGGCAAAATTGTAATGATCGGAGCGATAATAGAATCGATTCGGGTCGTTCTCGTCATTATACGTGTAGTCAAACTCGATTCCAGCGTAGCTTGAGTTTGTTTTTTCGCTCAGCGCATGCAGTTCGGTGCTGAGTTTGTCTGAACCAATGATGTAAACATAATTACTGTCTGGTGCATGGTTTTCATCAATCCGTCCGATCATATCGATGTTCAGATTCGCAACCGTGTTTTCCAATGGAAACACGGGATGATCGGTGTAAAACTCAGAACCAAGCAACCCTTTTTCTTCTCCAGAAACAGTCATGAAAAGCATGCTTCTTTTCGGTCCGTTTCCATCTTTTTTTGCTTGCGAAAATGCCTGCGCCAACTCAATCAACGAGCTGGTTCCCGACCCATCGTCATCAGCTCCGTTATAAATATCATCTCCTTTTTTGCCAAGATGATCATAATGCGATGTAACTATCACTAATTCGTTTGGCTTTTCCGTTCCTTCCAAATAAGCCAACACATTTTCCGAGGTCAATTCTTCCCTGTTCTTCTTTACATCAATCGTTACAGATACATTGAGCTCCTCTTTTAGCGGAATTCCTTTCTTGTTGATTTTATCGTCCAATTTTTGGTGTCCTCCTTTAATTCCAGCACCATTCAAAATGCGGTTCGCCATTTTCGAACTTATATAAATCAACGGAATTCCTTCTGGTGCGACAGAAGCATCTCCTAATTGCAAATCTGGCCGTTTTATATACCTGCCAAACTGCGAAACTGACGAAGTAAAATTGTTGTCAACGATAAGCAGGGCTTTTGCTCCTTTTGATTGCGCCAACTCAATTTTCTTGGTCCAATCAACCGTCCAGTCACTTTTCTCCTTGGTTCCACTAACCCACGAATTGCCTTTTTTGTCTGTTGGCTCACCGCCAGATATCATCACCACACGACCGCTAACCGAAGCACCATTATAATCGCTGTACTTCTTAGCATCTATTCCGTAACCTAAATACATCAGGTTTTCGGTTTTGATGAGCATGTCACCAAATCCAGGAAAATAATACATGTCCTTAAGGAACTTCAGCGTGTCTGTACCAACCACCAATTTAACCGTATCCGGATAGGTCAACTGAAGTTTGAACGGTT
This sequence comes from Flavobacteriales bacterium, assembly GCA_021739695.1. Taxonomy (NCBI): domain Bacteria; kingdom Pseudomonadati; phylum Bacteroidota; class Flavobacteriia; order Flavobacteriales; species Flavobacteriales bacterium. Next base: position 155,565 of record JAIPBM010000002.1, read on the forward strand.
GGAAATATCCTCCTATTTCTTTTATCGGCTGAAAACCGAACTCCTGAAATTGGCTTTTAATGTATTCAGCCGCTTTTTTCTGACCTGGTTGTCCCGTTTCGCGTCCTTCAAAATCGTCAGAAGCAATGATTTCCAAACGGGATTTCAGGTCTTTAGCCGTGATGGTTTCTGCGTATTTCATTTGCAGTTCGTCCTGCTGCGCGAAGCCATAAAACCAGCCCGAAACGAATGCGAATGTTAGAACCGTTCTCAGCATGGTATTGCAATTTTTTCTACTCGAGTTGCGTGTCTTCCTCCTTCAAAATCAGTGGTCAGAAATTTATCCACGCAATCAAGAGCGACTTGTTCGGAAATGAATCGTGCTGGTAAAGACAACACGTTTGCATCGTTATGCTGACGCGTAAGCTCTGCCAACTCTGGTGTCCAAGCAATTCCCGCTCGTACATTCGGGTATTTATTGGCCGTCATTGCCACACCATTTCCGCTACCACAAATAATGATTCCCAAAGATATTTCACCCGAATCAATGGCTTTGGCCAATGGATGTATCGCATCTGGATAATCCATTCTATCATCTGTACTTGGACCAAAGTCCTTTACATCATAACCTTTTTGTATCAATACTTGCTTGATTCGCGTCTTCAGTTCAAATCCAGCGTGGTCGCAAGAAATAGCAATGTGTTTCATCCGTTTATTGTTGTTAGTAACCGTTTAGGTGATTTCTTCAATTTTTAATCTTTTTCTGAATGACAGCAGGCGTTTCAGCCGCTTTTCCAAACTTCCTACTTATTCACGGTCATTCTCTGTAAAACTAATTTGGTTGTCAACATCTTCTCAAATAAAAGTTTGTCTTATCCGTTCTTAAATCGCAGTTGGGCAAAACATTGGATAATCCAAATAAAATGATCGGGCAAATTTCAACGATCGTGATCCTTTGTAGTACATCTAATTCACACATCAATTACCAACGATCAGCGTTATCCACAAACCGTGCATAACTGTCTAATCACCTCATTTTATGGAACCTTAACTCAATTATTGTTGTTCATTTCGTGTTATCTAAAGCTGATAAGTCCATCTGCCAAACCAAGAGACAATTTGTTTTACACGGATCAACAATCATATATTATTACCATAAATCTTAAATCAATCTTTTTAAATAGTTCTTTAGGTTGTTCATCAAATTTCTATGAAGATTTAATGGAACTATCTTTATCGCCCTGAATGAAATTTCAAGTTAGCCTTTTCCTTCTTCTCTTTTTCAGCGCTGGTCTTTCGGTTGGACAGGAACTCGAATATGTTTCATACAAATTCGATAATGGTCAAGTTTCTAGCGAAGGCTATATGTTGGATGGAAAACCTGAGGCTTATTGGAAAACGTTCTACGATGATGGAACGCTAAAATCTGAAGGTAATAGAACAAACCATCAGTTGGATAGTATTTGGAAGTTCTATGCTCCTACTTCTATCATTTCCCAAAGTATCACCTATCAAAACGGTAAGAAGAATGGACTTCGCAAGACCTTTTACGAAGATGGCACAATTCAAAAAGAAGAAGCGTTTTTGAATGATGTTCTGATAGGAACAATCAGAAAATTCTACCCATCAGGAAATTTACAGGAAACAATTCCCTTAGATACACTTGGAAAAGGAATTGAGCATGGTTTAGGTTACGAATTTGCTGAAGATGACGGACGTATAACAGCTGTCACTGAGTATAGAAATGGGTATGTGTCCAGTAGAGAGCGAATCAACAGGAAAGATAAGTTCAATCAGAAGCAAGGTTTATGGAAGGAGTTCTACGATAACAGAACGGTTAAAGTGGAAGGCCGGTACAGGAATGACAAGAAAAATGGCTATTTCAAAACCTATGATGAGCAAGGAAATTTATCAGAAACATTAAAGTATGAAGATGGAATTCTGATTCCAGATCCAAAAGAACTTGCCAAGCTAGACATCAAACGAGAGTATTATCCAAATGCTCAGGTTAAATCGGTTGGTAGTTACAGTAAAGGAGTAAAAGAAGGTGTGCACAGAGAATATAAGGAAACGGGAGAGGTTGCAGCAGCTAAGATTTACAGCAAAGGAAAAGTGGTAGGAGAAGGAATAGTTGATGCAGAAGGCAGGCGTCAAGGTCCTTGGAAAGAATTCTATGATACAGGTGAATTAAGGAGTCAGGGCAAGTATAAAGATGGTTTGCGTGATGGTGATTGGGTATTCTTCTATCGAGAAGGAAATGAAGAACAGCGCGGAACGTATCATAAAGGAAAGCCGGATGGGAATTGGAAGTGGACCTATGAAAATGGTCAGACTTGGCGCGAAGAAATTTTCTATGATGGTTTGGAAGAAGGATTAGCTATTGAATATAATGACACGGGAAAAGTTGTATCAAAAGGCAATTATCTCTCAGGGGAAAAAGAAGGAGAGTGGTTTCAAGATCTGGGCGATGACCGAGAAGAGGGAACTTATGTGGCCGGACAACGTAATGGCATGTGGAAACATTATTATCCTTCCGGAAAGCTGAAATTTGAGGGAAAGTTTGAGCAGGGGATGGAGAATGGAAAACACACTTATTATTACGAAAAGGGTCAGATACAGGAGATAGGAAGCTACAAATTCGGATTGAAAGAAGGAGACTGGTTTGCGTACAATGAGGAAGGAATTCAGACGCAAGTGGTAAATTTCAAGCAAGGAGAAGTAGTGAAAGTGGATGGCGAAAAAGTAGTGCAAGCAGAGAAGGAAGATGAGCCCTAATATCAGATTTGACCATAACTCAACGAGGTATCAAAATCTCATTGAGAATTTGCCTGTTGGGGTTATCATAATCAACGATGGAGAGGTCGATTATGCCAATCCTCATGCATTAAAAATGCTAGGAATTAGCGAGAAGCAGGCTGTAGGAATGAAGCCGGTTCAATTCCTGCATCCCTCCTACAATAACCAGTTCGATCTGCTATTGAACAGTATTGGAATTGGTAAATCGCCTGGATTTATTGAACTTAAGATTCAGCGTTTGGATACGGGAACCATTCTTGATGTTGAAACAAGTGGTGGGCTATTAGATGATGGTTCGGTGCAAATGTTGTTGCATGATATATCCACTAGAAAGCAGTTAGCAAGAGAACAATTGCGTGCACAGATTGCCGAGGAAACGAATCTTCAGCTTCAAAGAGAAATCATTGAACGAAGCAAGGCCGAAAAAGATTTGCGACATGCGCAGCAATACGCAAGAAGCATCATTGATAGTTCGCTAGATATGATTGTTGCCACTGATATCGATTATCGAATTAACGAGTTCAACACGGCAGCTGAAAGCACTTTTGGTTACACGCGTGAAGAAGCGATTGGTAAGCCGTTATCAATGCTCTTCTCTGATGAAAAAGAAATGAATAAAGTGGTTGAACGGATCACTGTGGAAGGTTCTTTGGCCAATGAAATCATAAATAGAAAGAAAGACGGTTCTTTTTTCATTTCCTTCCTCTCCGCTTCTGTGCTCAAGAATGATAAAGGAGAAATTGTTGGGGCGATGGGCGTGTCTCGTGATATCACTGCTATTAAAAAGGCAGAGGAAGAGTTAAGATTAAGTGAGGAGCGACATAGAGCGATTTATGATCAGGCATATATTGGAATTGCTAGGATTGCTAAGATGGGTCGTTTTCTTCTCGCTAACGAGCGGCTGTGTGATATGCTTGGTTATTCAGCAGAGGAGCTATACAGGAAGACTTTCTATGAGTTAGGTGTTCAAGAAGAGGTTGAAGAAGGCTTGGTTGATTGGGATCAATTGCTAAGTGGAAGAATTAAGAATTTCTCTCGTGAGCAGACATATGTTAGGAAAGATGGCGAACTGCTAAGTGCTAATGTGACTGTTTCTCTGGTAAGAGATTCTAATGACAGTCCAAATTATTTTGTGGCTGTTTTTGAGGATATTACTGAACGTAAAGAGTACGAAAGACAGCTTGAAGAGTCTATTAAGGAAAAGGAAGTTCTGCTCAAGGAAGTTCATCATCGCGTTAAGAATAACATGCAGGTTATTTCTAGCATTTTGAATTTGCAGTCTTCTTACATTGATGATGAAACAGCGTTAAGTATTCTCAGAGAAAGTCAAGACAGGATAAAATCCATGTCTTTTGTTCACGAGAGTTTGTACCAGAGCAAGACCTTGTCTGAGGTTAATTTCTCTGAGTACATACAGAATATTGCACGAAACCTGTTTCATTCTTATGGAAGACCGGAAGGCGGATTATCGCTTGATTTTGATTTGGAAGAACTCTATCTGAATCTCGATACGTCTATTCCATGTGGACTGATAATTAACGAAGTTGTGTCTAATTCCTTGAAGTATGCATTCAAAGGTCGCGAAACAGGTTCGATCAGGATCGAGTTTTCGAAACTTTCCGATGGTAAATTGAAACTTATTATCAGTGATGATGGTATAGGATTACCAAGTGATTTTGATATTGACAATGCTGATTCTTTGGGTTTACAGTTGGTTACAACACTTATTACACAAATAAGTGGAGTATTGCAAATTGACACTATCAATGGAACTCAGTTTAATATTGTGTTCAAAGAACAATAGTTATGGCTAAAACAAGCGTATTAGTAGTTGAAGATGAAAGTATAGTTGCGAAGGATATCCAGAATAGCCTAAAGAAATTGGGTTATTCTGTTCCTAGCATAGAAAATACAGGCGAAGATGCCATTGATGCAGCTGGTCAGCATAGACCTGATTTAATTCTTATGGACATTATGTTGAAAGGAGAAATCAGCGGTATTGAAGCTGCTGAGCAGATTAAAAATCGTTTCCAAATTCCTGTGATTTTTCTCACTGCGTATGCTGATGAGAGTACATTGAGTAAAGCGAAGGTAACAGAACCTTATGGGTATATAATTAAGCCTTTTAAGGAAATTGATTTGCATACATCCATTGAGATGGCTCTCTATAAGCACGGAAAAGAGCAGGAGGTGAAAAAAGAGCGAGATCTATATTCATCGATTGTGCTGGACAAATCGTCTGATGACTGCATTTTCGTTAAGTCTAACAGTCGACTGGTGAAAGTGAAGACGAAGGAGATTTATTTCGTAGAGGCGTTAAAAGATTACGTAATAATACACGCTAAGGATGCGAAGTACACTGTTCACTCTACTATGAAGGATATGTTGTCAAAACTATCTGTGAGCGAATTCTTAAGGGTTCATCGATCATTTATTGTAAGGGTTGATAAGATCATCGCCATAGAACAAAGTAATTTGGTGATGGAGGACGAAAAGAAGATTATACCTGTAGGGGGATCTTATCGGGATGAACTCAACAGTCGGTTAAAGTTCGTGTAATTGTTTGATAATTAGCACGTTAAGACACATAAATAAACAGTGTTAATTGGAGGCTGTTAAGGGCGTTTCGTTTTATAAGTGGCGACTAGGTTGGTTTATCACCAAAAAGCCCGTGTTTCTACTCTAATTGCTCTTTTCGAAGATATAAGTGACACTGGAACAGCGCGAAGTCTTGTTCAGCGCATATAGGTTGGAAATCGTTCCTACGTAAATTGCTCGTATCCAACGGATGACAGTTGTGGTTCCGTTTTTTTCACTAGCGTTTTTTTCGCTTAGCAAGCTTACGTAGTACGAATCGAACCACATTGGTTTGATTGTTTTCAATCGAAAACCTAAACGTGCCATTAATGTCTCTATGGTAGTTATGTCAAAGTGGTAAAGATGCCTTGGTACATCGTAAGCTGCCCAATTCTTTTTGTAGAATCTTGCGTCAAAAGAAGTGTGGTTGGGAACTGCAATTATCAATAGACCATCATCATCGAGTATTCGATGGAAATGTCCGATTGTCTCTTGTAATTTATGAACGTGTTCGAGAACATGCCAAAGAGTTATCACGGATTTGGATTGCTTGGTAATGTCGTCCAAGCTTGTAGCAATACGAATTCGTGAGTCTTTTTCTATTATTAGTGTTCTTGCTTTGGAATCAGGCTCAAAGGCTTCAACGCTCCATCCGTGACTCGCCAGTTCAACTGAGAAATCACCACTTCCTGCACCATAGTCAAGGACGGTTCGCTGCTTCGTATGCTTCTGAAGTAGCAATCTTTTTTGCTTCAAAGTGAAGCTCTTCACAATTCGGTATAACCTAAATAGTAGTCCTGTTTTCGTATCCGTGTGGGAAACATACTCAGGATTATCGTAGTAGGCGCCTATAGAATCTTCTGTGGGTCTCGGGTTGGTAAATAGGAGTTGGCACGACTCGCAAGCAACTATCTCAAAGGGATATTTAGAGTAAGTGTAATCTATGGATGTGATGGCGTGTTCGTAGCCGGATGTTCCGCAGGATGGGCACGCATTCAACGTTTCTAAAGAATGTTCCACGTGAAACTATTTACCTAAATGAACTAATAAAACTGATATATCTGATGGAGAGACACCACTTATTCTGGCTGCTTGGCCTATAGAAGAGGGTCTGATTTTATTCAATTTCTGCCTTGCTTCTGCTGACAAAGATTGTAGGGAATTGTAATCGAAATCAGGAAGCAAAACTATTCCTTCAAAGCGAACAAGCTTATTTGCTGATTCTTGTTCTTTATCGATGTAACCGTTGTATTTGGCTCTAATTTCCACCTGTTCCAATATCTCCACATCAGTGCTAACTGAGCTAATGGAATTTGCTACGGACGGTATGCTATCAAGCATAGATGTTAAGGTCACTTCAGGCCTTGAGATTAGGCTGTATGCCTTAAGTTTCTGATTAACATTGGCGCTATTCCGTGACGTCAGGTAAGTGTTTGCTTCCTCGGTGTCTAAGCTGATTTTACCTAGCAGTTTCTCAACATCTGAAACGTATTGATTTTTCAATTCAACTTGTCTCAAACGATCATCCGAAGCGAGTCCAAGAGAATGACCCAATGGAGTAAGTCTGGCATCTGCATTATCTTGTCTTAGAAGTATGCGATGCTCCGCTCTTGAAGTAAACATTCGGTATGGTTCTTCAGTGCCTTTCGTTATTAGGTCGTCTATGAGAACACCGATATAAGCCTCTGATCTGCCAAGGATAAATGATTCTTTGTCTGAAGTGTTTTGGTGCGCGTTAATTCCTGCCATTAAGCCTTGGCAAGCTGCTTCCTCGTAGCCTGTTGTTCCATTTATCTGACCAGCTAGAAATAGGTTTTTTACAAGTTTAGTTTCTAGGGTATGGGTTAGTTGAGTGGGGGGGAAATAGTCGTATTCGATCGCATATCCTGGGCGGAACATTTTTGCGTTTGCCATTCCGGGTATCTGCCGAAGAGCTTTGTACTGGATCTCTTCTGGAAGCGATGTTGAAAAGCCATTTAGGTAGACTTCTACAGTATCCCATCCTTCTGGCTCAACAAATAGCTGATGTCTGTCTTTGTCTGAGAAACGTTCAATCTTATCTTCGATAGACGGACAGTAACGAGGTCCTATTCCTTGGATTCTTCCTGTAAACATAGGAGAACGATCAAAGCCTTCTCGTAGAATGTCATGGACCGCTTCGTTGGTGTATACGAGATGGCAGCTTCGCTGCTTCTTGAGCGCTGTTGTATTGGTGAATGAAAACTTCCTAGGAGTTACATCTCCGGGCTGTTCTTCCATTAATGAGTAATCAATGCTTCTTCCGTCAATTCTAGGTGGTGTACCTGTCTTCATTCTCCCGCTTTCAAACCCAAGGGATTCAAGGCATTCAGTTAGCCCAACAGAGGCCTTCTCAGCGCTTCTGCCGCCACCAATATGTTTTTCTCCAATATGGATCAATCCATTAAGGAATGTTCCGTTGGTGAGAACCACTGCGGAGCAATGGAATTCATGTCCCATACTAGTTCGCACTCCGCAAACAGTTTCATTCTGAACGATAAGTTCGGTTACGTTGTCTTGCCAAAAGTCGAGTTTCTCGGTCTGTTCGAGCATCATTCGCCATTCGTATGCAAATTTGAACCTATCGTTCTGTGTACGTGGACTCCACATAGCGGGTCCTTTAGAACGATTCAGCATTCTGAATTGAATTGCCGACTTGTCTGATACGATTCCAGAGTATCCGCCCAGTGCATCAATTTCCCGAACGATTTGGCCTTTTGCTACACCGCCCATTGCTGGATTACATGACATTTGGGCGATGGTGTTCATGTTCATCGTAATGAGCAAAGTGCTAGACCCAAGGTTAGCTGCTGCTGCTGCTGCCTCGCAACCAGCATGTCCGCCACCCACTACTATTACGTCATAATGCTTATGCATGTCTTCGACTTTGTTTCACGTGGAACAACCATAAGTTGTTGATAACCAAAGGATTGTAAAAGCTAAAAGGACCGCAAAGATAGATAAAAATCCTCTTTGGTTGTCATTAACTGTTTTGCAGGTTTGGTCTTGTCCTTGTATCCGAGTAAATGGAGCACTGAATGGACCATTATTCGGTGAAGCTCATTTTCAAAAGTAAAACCAAGTGTTTCTGCATTTTCTCGAACTCGGTCTATGCTAATAAAAACATCACCTGACACAGCGGATTCAATGGTGTAATCGAATGTGATCACGTCCGTGTAATAATCGTGATTGAGATGTTTTCTATTGATGTCGAGCAAATAATTGTCAGAACAAAAGATGAATGATAATTCCATCAACTTCTGACCTTCAGAATGACATACGTCTGAAAGCCAATCGACAATTTTTTGTTCGTTGGAAATAGAGAAAACGGTTTGCTCCGAATGGAACGAAACATCAGCCATTTAGCCGACTTTGAAAATCATTTCAACCCTAGTTCCGTTTTCTGAGAATTCTACTTCGTCAGCCAAATGCTTCATTAAGAATACTCCCCGGCCGCTGATTTTTTCAAGATTCTCCGGGTCTGTTGGGTCAGGAAGTGCTTCATGGTCAAACCCTTCACCTTCGTCCTTTATACTGAAGGACAGACGATCGCCACGTTCTATGAAATCTAAATGGACCTTTTTTTCAGGATTCTGACGGTTACCATGGTTTATGGCGTTGTTTACCGCTTCAGTCACGGCAATCAAGATGTTCCCGTAGTAATCTTCGTCTACCGAGAATTTCTTGCAAACGTCATCTACCAGTTTTTCAGCGATGACAATATTGTCGGCCTTAGAGTCAAAATTCAGGCTTTGTTTTTCCATTAGTGCAGTTATTCCACCTGCTTCTTAAAGTACTCATCAACCTTTTCTCGGTAAAACGGATTAAGGTTCGGTGGCACGGTTCTCAGCAGCTCGGTCTCATTATTTTTCTGCCTTATATACTCGAAAAAAATCTCAGGGTTACCATAATCTTCATTTTTTGCCTCCTTCGATTCTCTCCGCTGTTCTTGCTCTCTTTCGCGTTCGGCCGATTCTGCTTCCAATAGCCGAGTTAGAATTTCCTGTTGCCGGTTAAGCGTCTCTTGTGTTATCATTTTATTGACGAGGTCCGTCTCTGTCTGTTCCATCAATTCTTGAAGCTTCTTCATCTCGCCAGAACCACCTTTTCCTCCTTCGCCTTTTTTCAACTGAGATTCATATTCCCGCGCCATGTTGCGTAGCGCCTCTTGTTGTGCAGCCATTTGTGCCATTTGCTTACTCATTCCCTTGCTTCCTGGAGTCATGCCTGGTTTTTCTCCTGGCTTTTTACCTCCAGGTTGCATTCCTTTTTTCATGTCTTCCAACTGCTTATTCATTTGTTCCTGAAGTTTGCGCATAGCACCGGCTGAAGGTTTACTGCCCTTTCCACCGGGCTTGTTGCAAGAGCCAGAACCAGATGCTTGCGCTGCTGCTGCTTGCATTTGCTGTACCGTTTCGCTTAGAAGCAAGGCTAAATTATTTAATGATGTAAGTGCAAACTGTTGACGAGACAAAGCTTCGGGTGTCTTGCGGTCTGCCATTTTTTCGATAGACTTTTTCATGTTTCCATTCACCGAACGGATCTCTCGATTCACAATGGTTTCTATCTGCGGAACGCGTTTGCTTAATGCATAAAGAGAGTCTTCTATTAGTTTGCTATCATCTTTTAGTTTGAGCTGCTCACGCGCCAGATCCGTGTATTTAGGATCGTTCTGATTGGTGGTTTTGAGATTACCAATAAGCTGTTCTTGATCAAAGGAAAGTGTCAGGAGGTTTTCCACGATTTGACGCAATGCCTCTAAGTCTTCTTCTTGTCCTTGGGACTGCATCTGCATCATCATGTTACCCATTTTCTGGGCCATGTTTTTCATTTGTTCAGATGCTTTTTTCTGCGATTCAGACGCCTTTTTATTCTGGTTCTGGTCGAGTTGCTCCTTGCTTTCTTTTTGATTTTCAGACACGGACTCTTCTTCGTTCTTGAAGTCTTCCATATCGTTTGGTTTTTCCAGCTCCTCGTTCTTCTTTTCTAGGTCTGTGAGGTCGTCTTTTATCTTTTCGAATTCTTCGTTCAGTTTTTCCTGCTTCTCACTCAACTCTTCGTTTTCTGCCGTTTTTTCCTTCGTTTCTTCGGATAATTGTTCTTGGTCTTTTGCTAGTTCTTCCAAGCGCTCCATCGTCTGTTCAAGTTTTTGTTCAAACTCCAATTGTTTGAATAGCTCCAAGCTTCGGTCCAGTTCTTTCTCTAGATCTTCATTCGTTAACTCAATATCTTCAAGGAGCTCCTGAGCCTTTTCTTTGGTCATTTCATCCATCAGGCGCTCCATTTCATCAAAGAGCTTCTTCATGTCATCTGACATTACTTCCTCGAACAGCTTCTCCAATTGTTCTTGCTTCTCAACAAGCTTTGGGTCAAACTCCATCATTTCGTTCATTTTGGAGTTCTTCTGTTCAGATTTCTGCTGAATGTCCTCCATTTTCTTCTGAAGGGATTTCTGCATCTGCAGCATCTCTTTCATTTTTTCCTTGTCTTCCCAATCAAGGTTTTTCTTGTTTACGAGGTCTTTTTGTAGGTCAGCCAAGTTCTTTTTCATTTCCTCGGCCATTTTTAGACTTTCGGATATTTCTTGCTTCAGTTTCTCACTTTTTAGGTCGTTTTCTGCGGCCAACTCATTCATGGTGGCCACTCGGTAGGTGCTTTTTTCCGAACGACTGGATTTGCTTCCATTCACACCATCGTTATCCCAAACTTCGAAATAGTACTCCACTGCATCGCCTGGTTCTAAACCTATCTGCGTTAGATCCCAGAAATGGAAGAATGTTTCTGATTTCTGATTTTTGGAAACGCTCAATAGTTGTTCTGATTCATCGGCTTGTGAACCAGTTTCATTCAGTCGTTTGTATTTGAAAACCAGCGATGAGAATCCATAATCGTCTTTCACCTGTCCGTTGAAGTAAAGACGTTTTGGGTTCAGCGAATCTTCTACACCGGTCACGGAAATTGAAGGGTAAAGATCTGGAACAACCGTGACCGTGTATCGCAACGAATCACCAGATTCCATGTATTCGTTGGAACCAACAATCGTGTAGGCCGCACTTTTTTTGAATTGCTCCGAAAAAGTGAAGTTGTTGTCCGAGACACGATTAAGTTTGCGCGGTTCATTATCCAAAACCATGCTCAACCCAATCGTTTTGGCTGTTTCGAAATTCCAGTTTATCCGCGTTCCTTCTGGGACCAATAAGTCTCCGCTGTTCTGACGGTTTTCGTTCGTACGACCAGTGTATTTAGGAAATTCCAAAGCAACATCAAACCCAACCACCGAAGGTTTTGGCAGCACTTTCAAAAGGTGTTCTGCTGAATTAAAACCGTTTCCGCTTAAACGGAAATCAACATCTTCTCGAGGTTGATGAAAAACGAAAGAAAATTTAGCTGCGCTTAGCTTGTTCATTAGCGCTCGTTTTCCATCCACTTCAACGTAAAGATCGTTCGGCACTTCTTTGCCATCTAAGGAAACCACGAGTTCAAAATCCTGTAGCTCAATGGTAGAAAGCTCTTCATTCTGAATATTGAAAAGGAATGGCGCGAGGTTTTCGAACGCTGTTCGATGATTGACGATTCTCCTTGTTCCCTCAGTCAATAACGAAGGAAAAACAACCAAAATCAACATCAACAGAATAACTGGAGGAAGAGCATAACGCAGGAATTGTTTGTTTTCCTTCAGGTCTATTGCTGTTGTAAATGGAATTGGCTTCAATTCCCCAATTCGCTGGTCGATGCTTGCAAGAAGCAGCTCAGAATTGGATGATTCAGCAGCACGTTGCAATTGCAAGGTGTTCAGTAATCGGTCTTCAATAGTTGAAAAATGTGCGCCAACGATTGTTGCCGCTTCATCGTAAGAAATTCCCGGGCGAATGTGCCAAAGGCGAATAATTGGCTCCGCTACCCAACGAGCGATGGCTAAACCAGAAACACCTAGAAGGGTATAGAAGAAAATGGTTCGACCAGTTACCCCGAAATGCCCAAAATATTCTAGAGAAACGAAGGCTAAGAAGAAAGCTAAAAGCAAGCCTGTTGTAAGCAGCGTTCCGCGAATAAGCTTATTCAGATAGTATTTCCGAATAAACTCATCTAACTTATGGAGTAATAGTTGACCGTCCCTGCTCATCGTTGTCTCAACGCCTGCATAATTTCTTTGTTGCTGCGACCACCAAAAATACGGCTATTCTGCGCGCTTCAATGTTCGCGTCTAAGTATAAACACGAAATAAGGCTACCTTTGCGCGCCCAAAATCAACCTTGATGGAAAGCCGAAAAGTAAGAGTACGATTTGCCCCTAGCCCAACCGGGCCACTGCACATGGGTGGCGTAAGAACTGCACTTTACAATTATTTGTTCGCCAAGAAAATGGGCGGAGATTTTATTCTGCGAATTGAAGACACCGACCAAACACGATACGTTCCTGGTGCCGAAGAATATATCATGGAAGCGCTGGAATGGTGCGGAATGAAGCTGGATGAGGGACCACGAAGTGGAGGCCAATATGGTCCATACAAGCAATCGGAGCGGAAAGCCAGCTATCTGGAGTTCGCTGAGCAATTGATTGAAAGCGGTCATGCATATTATGCGTTCGATACTCCAGAAGAGCTAACCGAAATGCGGGAACGCTTGACTAAAGCGAAGGTTGCAGCGCCACAATACAATGCGGTCACTCGTGAAACAATGAAGAATTCACTCACGCTTTCTGAAGATGATGTGAAAAGACGCATTGATGAAGGAGAAGCGTACGTAATCCGTATAAAGATTCCACGAAAGGAAGAGGTTCGATTTCATGACGTAATCCGTGGATGGGTTGTGGTTCATTCATCGCAAATGGACGACAAGGTTCTATTCAAGTCGGATGGTATGCCAACATATCATTTGGCAAATGTGGTTGACGACTACAAGATGAAGGTCACACATGTGATCAGAGGAGAAGAGTGGTTGCCATCAGCTCCGCTGCATGTGCTCTTGTACCGTTATTTAGGATGGGAAGAGGTGATGCCTGTTTTCGCACACCTCCCGCTTATTTTAAAACCTGACGGAAACGGCAAACTAAGTAAGCGAGATGGAGATAGACTTGGGTTTCCCGTGTTTCCGCTGAACTGGAAAGATCCAGAAACGGGAGAAGAGTCTCATGGCTATCGAGAAAGAGGCTATTTTCCAGAGGCCTTCGTAAACATGCTTGCTATGCTAGGATGGAACCCAGGAACCAATCAGGAGATTTTCTCTTTGGATCAACTTGTTGAGGCGTTCTCTTTAGAGCGAGTTGGAAAATCAGGTTCAAAGTTTGATCCAGAAAAGGCAAAATGGTACAATCAGCAATATCTCAGAACGTATGACGATTCTGAATTGGCCGATATTTTCACTGTAACGCTTAATCAGAAGGGAATTAACGTTGATAAAGATTATGTCACCGCGGTCTGTTCGTTGATTAAGGAGAAAACACAGTTTACTGGAGAGTTTTGGGACATCGGAAGTTATTTTTTCCAGAAGCCAACGCATTACGATGAGGGTGTGATAAAGAAGCGTTGGAGTGATCAAGCTGCAATATTTTTCTTGGCGGTTGCTGATGCTTTATCCGAATTAGCCGAGTGGAAATCGGAAGAGATTGAATTGACGTTTAAATCAACCGCTGAAAAGTTGGAGATAAATCCAGGGCAGGTAATGCAATTGTTCCGGGTTTTATTGAGCGGTCAGGCTGGTGGCCCAGTGATTTTTGAAATGACTGAGCTGATTGGCCGTATAGAAGTGGTAGCTAGATTACGAGATGGGGTCGAAAAATTGAAATGATGCAAGAGTTGTACATCGAAGATATCAGGCTCCATGCATATCATGGTTGTCTGGAAGAGGAAGGAAGAATAGGAGGGAAGTACCGCATTGACATCAAAGCCGTTGCTGATTTTTCTGCTTGTGCAGATTCGGATGACCTGAACAAAACCGTAGATTATGTGGTCATTTACAATCTAGTGGAGGAAGAGATGGCGGTACGATCAAAACTCATTGAAACGGTTGCTAAACGAATTGCGCTTAAATTGAGAGAACAATACACGTGGGTTTCAGAATGGGAAGTTAGTTTGACCAAATTCAATCCTCCTGTTGGTGGAAGCCTTGGTCAGAGTCGTATTGTCTGGAAGCTAAATTGAATTTGTTTGAGTTAAGTTTGGATTATTACTTTTGCAGCATGGTCGAGTGGCCGAGCGGTTAGGCAGAGGTCTGCAAAACCTTGTACAGCGGTTCAAATCCGCTCTCGACCTCAAGAAACCCCACTAATTTCAGTGGGGTTTCTTATTTTTGATAGGCGCTAAAGAACTTTACAGGAAAGACATAGATGAAACACACAGCTTTTTTAATCTTAATTATCCTCTGGTCGATTAGGGGTTTCTCCCAAATACCACCGTATGGTGACTACGCAGTTCAAGTGGATGTCGTTGGAAATGGTTTTGCAAATACAGCCTTGATTTATTTTGAGGATGATGGGTGGAATCCGCCAGCAACGACTCCAACTTATGGTTGGGATGGGTGTTGTGATGCACAGATGCTATTAGGAAACGTTAATCAGCCTCATATTTACACCGAAGTCGTATCACCTCCCTTACCCCCTGGAAACCCACCAGCAAATTCAAGACTATCAATTAATGGATTGCCACATCTTTTTGAGCCAGTTGATGTACCATTGGGCTTTCTACCAGGCACATTGGCACAGTATGACTTCAAATTCACCCTTCTTAGCACGCTACCCTTGGGCGTTGTAGTTGAATTGGAAGACGTTACCCAGAATGTTACTCAAGACCTTCTAGGCGACTCAATTTATAGCACATGGGGGGCGGTATCAGATGACCCGGCCAGATTTATTATTCATTTCTATCCGTCAAATGTAACTTCCAATGAGCAAAACCCTAATCGAACGGAACGTGAAGTAGAAATGTTTATTAGACACGACAATATTATTTTTAGGGGATTGAATGAATTAGGGGTGGTTGATTTTATGATGTTTGACACACAAGGAAGGGTTGTTTGGTCTGAGAAAGTTTTTGACAGAAAAAACATGATGTCCCTAAATAGAACTACCTTTTCTGATGGCGTCTACGTTTTGCGGTTCAGACTGACGGGTGGATCAATTATTACACGAAAGATCCATTTATAAAAAAAAACTAAATTTGTTGTACAATTAAACTCATGAAAAAGCTTATCTCTTTCATTTTTTTGCTTTTTGGTACGGCCGATTTTTCAGTTGCTCAAGGGCCACCGCTTCCTCCGCCTCCACCGCATGCACACACGTCTTTAGATTTGGTTGTGTCGGTGCTTGTTTTGGCAAGTATTGTGTATGGCTCGTATAGGCTGCGTTCTTCAAAGCCGCATAAAGCAGCCTAGTTTACAGGACTTTATTAATCTCTTCCGAGGCAGCTAGTATAAACCTTGGTTTCCTAGAATTCTATCAACTAACATTTCTAGTTGATCTTTTATGGTATCGAACTTCACATCTCTGATTGATTCGTATTCAAGTTCGCCGTTGGTGTTTTTGTGGATTCTGAAATAGAATGAAAATGAACCAATAGGTTCGGTCGACTCAAATTTACTTCGGCCAAATTTCAAGGTGTAAAAATCATACGTTTCTGGAGAGGCCTCAGAGACAATGTAAAGTTGGTCAGAGAACCATCGTAGGCGCTCTACGCCATAATCGTTCTCTATGTCTTTAATGAGGTAATGGTTTTTCTGAAACGAGACCCATTTAACGTCTTTACTTTGGTCGAACAACGAATGATAGCCAATTTGAAATGTCGAATCTGTTTCTGCTACCCCGTACCATAGAATGATGTTCAACGGTGTGGTTCCAACAAACACAAGTTTTGGTTTTTGGGATTCAGAGAGCAGGTCATTTTCAAAGACCTCCGCTACGATAAGTTTGTTTACTAGGCCGGCTATTAGATACGTTGAGCTAAGTGCCACTCCGAAATAGTTGACCTTTCTGCGCCAACCGCTAGTGCGTTTAATAAACAATAGCGCAATCACACTAAGCAGGAATGGAACTGTATAGAAGAGATCAACTACGAATACTGATGCTATACTTACCCTGTGATCGGAAAATGGAAGAAATAGCTGAGTCCCATAAGTAGTGAGGCAATCAAGTAGCGGATGTGTGAAAATTGACCAGAAGAAAAGCCATGTCCAACCCTTATAATCTGCCTCAGGTTGTTTGCGGTAGAGCCAATTGACCAACCACCCCAGTATTGGCGCCATTACAATGGCAAAAAGGATAGAGTGTGAAATACCTCTGTGCAAGACGATCTCATCAATTGCCCCACCTCCAATGAGTTTGATATACAGCACATCAAGATCTGGAATGGTACCCGCCACGGCACCCCACAGTAAAGCCTTGTTCCCTACTTTTTTACCGAGAACAGCTTCTCCAACAGCAGCTCCGAGTACAATTTGAGTTAAACTATCCACGTAGCAAATCTAGTAACCGAACAAATGGAATTCGTTAAGAATTTCAGATTGCCGCAACATGGCTATATTTGAATCATGTCGGTCGAAGTAAATGATAGAACCAAAGCTCAACGTCTTCACCAAGAGGTAAAGCAGTGGCAGTCTGAGCTTAATTCACATGTTATTGACCTCATGTTTTTTCAGCGCATGCTGGACATATATGCCTTGAAGGATGTTGGAACAATTTCGGAGTCTGCTGATATCGGACATCTCAAACAAACCCTAAGCTCATTTTTGCAGTTTCGGGTAGAGCGACAAAAACAGCAATTAAGAGAACATGAAGAATATCTCCTGAAAATTGCTGAAGACCGCGTGTTGCTTAAGGATCGGGAATTTCCATTCAAACATCAGGACGTGGAGAAGGAGATGCGTGACTTTAGGACAGGTTATCAGGCGCTTCAGGCCAGTTTGTATGAAAAAATTGAGCAACTCAAAAACTACTGATGTTCTGCGGTAATCATGCTGATTACTCTTTTTGAGTTTTCTTGAGCTAGAACTGAGCGAAAACGAATGGGTAAAACGCTTGATTGAAATGTCTTTGTCATTTCGAAGGAGCCGCAATCGAAGAAGAAAAAATCGGCCTATTTTATAATTTCTGCCTGAAACATTTGGTAAGGCACAGCATTCATTTCGCCTTGCGTGTTGATCTGTAAGATTCCTTTGAATGTGACCATCTGATCGGTGCTGAAGCGAGGGAATTTACCGTTAGGAAAAAGCTCGACAACTGTTTCTGGCCCTGCGTTACCGCAGAAAAAGCAATTGGCAAACGGATTGGCAGAAACCATGTACATGCCCAATTCCACATCAACTGGAATCACGTAGCCCTTCACTTTGATTTCCTTCCCGTTCAAGGCCATTAGTTCCTTGGAAAACTCTGGTGGTTTCACATTTACTTCAAACCCGAATGTTTCAGAATATTGTCGATGGAATTTCACTTGGGCAAACGTGTTCCAGCCGACTAGGGTTTGTCCTGAAACGGAGAGAGAACCAACTATGAGAAAAAACGAAAGAAGAAACCTCACTTGGGCGTAGCGTTTTGAAGAATGTAATTGCAGTGTTCCAGATCATCCCAATTCAGCTTCAATCTTCCTCGGAACGTCAGAATCTCATCTGTTTTATAAGCGCCCTTATTTCCTTCGATAAATTGAAGCTCCATCACACTTTCCGGCCCTGCATTTCCACAGAAAAAGCATGAGGCGAATGGATTGGCTGAGAGAACATAGTAGCCCGATTCAACATCAACTGGAATAATGTAGCCTTCGAGTTCAACGAGCGCGCCATCCAGCGCCAACACCTCTTTACTGAAATCGGGATAATAGACCGTTTCGTCATATTCCTCGAAGTATTTTTCGCCCCATACAACCTTTGCCAGTAACGACCATTCAATCTTTTTGTGCTGCGCCCTTCCTTCGGAGAAAAGAGAAAAAGAGAAAAAGAGAAAAAAGACCAGCCTACTCATTGCGCAAAATGCTTGAAATATCTGAACGATAAGCACGAATGGCCGGAATAATGGCCGCAATCAATCCAACACCCAGCGTGAATGGCAACAACCACAGTTCAACAGTTGAGACACCGCTTTGCATCACACTAAAGTGAAATTGTTCTTCGCCAAAAGATGAAAGCATCATAATTCCAACACGCCCTAAGATGATGCCAAAAGCGTATCCGACCAAGCACAGCAGCAAACTTTCCTGCACGACCAGACCGAATAATTTAGAAGGTGAAGCACCGAGCGAACGCATAAGCGCCAATTCGTATTTCCGCTCTTTAAGCGAATTGAGCAACGAAATGAAAACGCTTAGCGCGGCAATTAACATCATCAGCATTCCAATGGCTTGCAATGTGCTGAAACCAATTCCCATCAACTCATATAGACGATTGATTTCGATGGCAGGGAGCCCAGCCTGCATTGAGGTTTTTTCGTTCACCATGCGTGGTATTTGCATGATTCCCATCGGACTTTTAAACTTGACCAATAGAGCGGTTATCTCGCCTTTTTCTTCATCCAAGTGGTGTTCGTGCTCGTCTTTATGAGCATGCTCTTCGTGTGCCGGCTCATCATGATTGTGGATATCCCAAACACTTTCTGTGGATGTAAGAATGAGCCGGTCGACCACCGTTCCTGTTGGATTTAGAATTCCAACCACGTTATAATGCGATTCTTCGTGCGCGTGGCCTTCTTCGTCAAATCCATGGTTTCCATGAAAATGAGAACCTATTTTGAGACCAAGTTTTTCGGCAGCAGCGCTTCCCAAAACCACATCCATACTGTGGTTCCAAATTGTTCCATCAGAAAAAGTTGCCTCATAGTGACGGAGGTAAAGCGAGTCGGTTCCTACAATCCGAATGCCCTTGTAACTATCGCCATACGAAAGCGGGATGCTGTATTTGATAAGTGGATGTCGCTTCAGTTTATTTGCCTCAGCAAGCGGAATATTTCCGGTTGGGTTATCAATTTGATAAACGGCCGAAAGAATGAGTTGCAGCGGACTTCCTTTTGCGCCCACAACCATGTCAATACCGCGAATGTCACGCGTAAATCGATCATTCAGTTGTTCGCTTACGGTAACGATGAATGAAACCATTCCCACACCGATGGAAAGCAGCATAATGCTAAGCGCAGTGGTGAGGAAATGTTCCTTCAGATTGGCGTATGCGAGCTGCAGCGTCTTCATATTTCCACCGAATTCAGAAAGCGGTTTTTCAATCGTTGATCGTGTGTGACGATGACGAGCGCTGCGCCATGACCAGTGACGGTTTTCTGTAGCAGGTCTGCTACTAACTCGCAGTTTTCATCATCCAAAGCGGAGGTCGGTTCATCTGCCAGAACAACTTTTGGTTGCGTGATCAAAGCCCGCGCAATTCCCGCACGTTGACGTTCCCCGATACTCAACTCATTTGGTCGATTTTTGGCTTTATCGGCAATACCGAGTTCAGAAAGAAGCTCATTGGCAAAAGCCTCGTCATTGGGAAGTCCAGCAAGCGAGCGCGCCAATTGCAAGTTTTGCATCACGCTGATGGAGCGGATAAACTGCGCCTGTTGGAAAACCATTCCGATGTTTTTCCCTCGGAAAGCATCACGCGCTTTTCCTTTCAGTTTGGTGATGGACTGTCCATCGATGGTCACAGAACCTGAATTCGGCTCCATCAATCCGGCCAACAGATGCAAAAGCGTTGTTTTTCCTTTTCCTGAGCGACCTAGAACCAAAAGAACCTCAGTAGGTTCAACTGAAAGGTCAGAGAACGAGAAGCTCGGTCCGTTCGCGTAGCTAAAAGAAAGGTCTTTTGTTTGCAGCATTTCTTAATGATGCAAAACTAATGGGTTGACCGTAGGTTCGTACTTTTAGCCGACATTCTAAGAACATGCTTGAACGACCTAGACGAAACCGCGCCACCGAAACCATCCGAAGTTTGGTTCGAGAGACGCGCCTCGACCTTTCCAATTTGATTTATCCACTTTTTATGGTGGATGGAAAAGGAATTAAGGATGAGATTGGTTCGCTGCCTGGCATTTATCGTTTTTCGGAAGACAAATTGCTGAAGGAGGTGGAAGAGTCGATGAACCTTGGATTGCGTTCGTTTGTGCTTTTTCCTGCTGTAGAAGATTCGCTTAAGGACAAGGTTGCGAGCTACGGTTATGATGAGAAGAATTTCTACTTGCGCATTATCGCGAAGCTGAAAAAAGAATTTCCAGAAAGCTGCTTGATCAGCGATGTAGCCATGGACCCGTACAGTTCTGACGGACATGATGGATTGGTGGAAGACGGAAGAATATTGAATGATGAAACGCTCGATATTCTTGGACAAATGGCGGTTGCCCAGGCCGAAGCGGGCATTGACATCATCGGTCCGTCTGATATGATGGACGGCCGCGTGCAACACATTCGAGAAGAATTGGACGATGCCGATTTTGAGAACGTGGGCATCATGAGTTATACCGCCAAATATGCGAGTGCTTACTACGGTCCGTTTCGCGATGCGTTGAGTAGCGCGCCAAAATCGGGGGACAAAAAGACATACCAAATGGATCCCGCCAATAAATGGGAAGCGCTTCGCGAAGCAGAACTGGACGCTTCGGAAGGAGCAGATTTTCTAATGGTGAAACCAGCACTTCTGTACTTGGACATCATCCATCTTCTGAAAGAAAAGTTTGAATTACCGATTGCCGCCTACAATGTGAGCGGAGAATATGCCATGCTGAAAGCAGCGGCACAGAACGGTTGGTTGGATTATGATAAGGCGATGCCCGAAATGCTGTTGAGTTTCAAGCGTGCTGGAGCTTCGGCAATCCTTACCTATTTTGCCAAGGAATACGCCCAAATGCTAAAAGATGGGAAGCTTGCTTAAGATTGACATGCATACGCATATCATGCCGCGCGAAATGCCCGATTTCGCACGCAAGTTCGGCTATGGCGATTTCATCATGCTCAACCATGTGGAGCCAGGTAAGGCAAACATGATGCAAGGAAGACGGTTTTTCCGCCAGATAACGGAGAATTGCTGGAACCCCGAAATACGCATTGCCGAGTACGAGCAATTCAATACGCAAGTGCAGGTGGTTTGTACCATTCCGGTGCTGTTTTCGTATTGGGCAAAGCCCGAAGATGGTGCGGAGGTTGCCCGTTTTCTGAATGATGATATTGCGAGATCCATCGAGCCATTCAAAAAGAATTACATCGGATTGGGAACGCTGCCGATGCAAGACACTGATCTGGCGATTAAAGAATTGCAGCGATGTAAAGAACTCGGTTTTCCTGGCGTTCAGATCGGCTCAAACATCAACGATAAGAATCTGGATGAACCTGAGTTCTATCCAATATTCGAAGCTTGCCAAGACCTTGGAATGGCTGTTTTTGTCCACCCTTGGAACATGATGGGAATGGACCAGATGCGTAAGTATTGGCTTCCGTGGTTGGTTGGAATGCCAGCCGAAACCTCGCGAGCTATTTGCTCCATGGTTTTTGCTGGAATTTTTGAAAAACTACCAAATCTGAGGGTTTGTTTCGCGCATGCAGGCGGATCTTTCATTCCAACAATTGGCAGAATTGAACACGGCTTCAATTGCCGACCGGATTTAGTGGCTATTGATAATGACGTGAGCCCTAGGGAATATCTCGGCAAATTCTGGGTCGATTGCATTACGCACGATGCAGATGCTCTCAAGTTTATTATCGACAAAGTCGGTTCTGAAAAAGTTTGTTTGGGAAGTGATTATCCGTTTCCGTTAGGTGACCTTGAAATCGGTAAATTCATTGAAGAAATGAACTTGCCTCAACAAGACATCGACAATATTTTCTGCCATAGTAGTTTGGATTGGTTGGGGCTTAACGAAAACGAATTCAATTGAGTAGCGAGATAGAAATTTCAGTTGTAAGCCCCGTTTATCGTGCTCAGGCACTTCTGCCAGAATTAGCGTCTAGACTGGACCAAGTGTTAGGTGCAATGGGTGTTGCGTATGAGATTGTGCTTGTAGATGACCGCAGCCCTGATGATTCTTGGGTTGTTTTGAAAGAATTGGCAGAAAAGAGACCATCCATTAAGGCACATAGGTTGAGTAGAAATTTTGGTCAGCATTATGCAATTACCGCAGGCCTTGGGTTAGCAAAAGGCAAATGGATAGTGGTAATGGATTGCGACCTACAGGACAGACCTGAGGAAATCCCAGCTTTATATGCCAAGGCTCTAGAAGGTCCAGATGCGGTTGTTGCTAGAAGAGTGCAGCGACAGGATAAGTGGTCAAAGCGTATGTCTTCCAAGTTGTATTATTCTACGTTCAGTTACCTTACTGACACTGTTCAAGACCCAGCAGTGGCCAACTTTGGAATTTACGACAGGAAAGTGGTGGACGCGATTCTTACCATGAAAGATGCAATTCGTTATTTCCCAACGATGCTGCAGTGGGTAGGTTTCGACCGGGTTTATTTGGATGTGACACATGACGCTAGAGCAGAAGGAGAATCATCATATAATTGGACAAGCCTGTTTGCTCTTGCGTTCAACAACATCTTAGCCTTTTCTGACAAACCGCTCAGGCTGACAGTGCGATTGGGTTTTTACATTTCGGCTATTTCAATGAGTATCGGAGTCTTTTATTTGGTGCAGTATATTTTGGGAGAAATAGACGTCCTCGGTTTCGCCAGCTTGATTATCTCCATCTCATTCTTTTCGGGAATGATTATTATGATTCTTGGGATTATCGGACTCTATCTCGGAAAAGTGTTCGAAAAAGTGAAAGATCGGCCCAATTATATCATTAGCGAAACCACCGAAAGAAGCTCATAATGAAGCTAACCAAGTTGGAATGGGATTCTGGTTTTTTCGGATACCCGGTTGGCAGTTTAATCCTCGAAAAAGAACCATTCGATGAACATCAATTCATCCAAATGACACAGGAATTCAGACTCGTGTATGTGAATAGTTCGGATCCGATTGAATCAAGTTGGCTTTGCTACGGAGACTCAAAAATTCTTTTTGCCAAAGAACCGACAGACAGACTTGCCGAAGTTGATGTTGTGGAAGCACCCATATTAAGCTTGTTGCAGATGAAGGATATCGGGCAGCAAAGTGGGCTTTATTCACGTTTCAGATTAGATCCTCATTTTAAGAATAATGAATTCGAACGACTTTATGAGGTTTGGGTGGAGCGGAGCATGAAGAAGGAAATTGCATATTCCACATTGACCATATTAGAGGAAGACCAACCCACTGGAATCGTTACGCTATCAGAAGATAAAGAGGGCAATTCAAGCATCGGACTTTTTGCTGTTTCAGAAGGCTTTAGAGGCAAGGGAATTGGAGGAAAGTTGCTTCGTGCAGCAGACCGAATGAGCTTTTCGAAAGGAAATTCGAGTTTAAGAGTCGCAACTCAAGGGAAAAACCAAGCGGCACGTGCGGTTTACGAACACTTTGGTTTCAGAAAGCACAGTCAATCGTACATTTATAATTACTGGAATGAAGGATTTACCATTCAATAAGCCTCACTTAACAGGTAAGGAGGTCGAGTATCTGAACGATGCTGTTGCCACGGGAAAAATTTCTGGCAATGGCATTTTTACTAAAAAGTGTCAAGCCATTTTGGAAGAGATAACGGCTACGCCCAAGGCACTGTTGACCACGTCTTGTACCGATGCATTGGAAATGTGTGCCATTCTTATGGACATTCAACCAGGAGATGAGGTCATCATGCCTTCGTTCACATTCGTATCCACGGCAAATGCCTTCATACTAAGAGGAGCAAAGGTTGTTTTTGTGGATAGTAGGCCCGATCATCCTGGCATGGACGAGAACTTGGTGGAAGAGCTGATTACCGAACGTACCAAGGCCATTGTTGCTGTACATTATGCTGGCGTGGCCTGCAATATGGAAATGCTTAGTGCCATTGCAAAAACACACAACATCTATTTGATTGAAGATGCAGCCCAGGCCATTGACGCAAAGTTCAAATGGTCTGATGGAAAGGAATCGTTCCTTGGTTCAATTGGGGAGCTGAGCGCTTTATCATTTCACGAAACCAAAAATATTCAGTGTGGTGAAGGTGGAGCCCTGCTGATAAACCAACGGGAATTCGAAAAACGGGCGGAGATCATTTGGGAGAAAGGCACTAATCGCACCGCTTTTTGGAGAGGTGAAGTGGACAAATATGGCTGGGTGGATATCGGGTCATCATTCCTTCCATCAGAATTGAGTTCGGCATTTCTATTTGCACAGTTGGAAGACCTGAAATCGATTCAAGAACGAAGGCTGGAAATATGGAATCGATATTACGATGGGCTGAAATCTATAATTGATGACAAACAGGCACGACTTCCAAGTATCCCGAACTACGCAACAAATAATGCGCATATGTTCTATACGGTCTGTGCTTCGGAGGATGAAAGAACAGAGCTGATCTCACATTTAAAATCCGAAGACATTCATTCGGTATTCCATTATCAATCACTTTATGCTTCGCCATATTTCAAAGGCAAGCATGATGGAAGGCATTTGCCATGGTCCGATTTGTATAGCTCATGTTTAGTCAGACTGCCTCTTCATTTGCATTTGACCAACGAGGATGTTGATCGGATTGTTGCTTCAGTAGTTGAGTTTTACAGCTAAATGAAGGTTCCGTTCATCGACCTTCGGTTCGTTAACGATTCATTGAGGCCCGAGATGGAGAACGCGATAAACAGCGTTTTCAAAACGAGTGCATTTATATTGGGGGAAAATGTAGACTCGTTTGAAAAGGAATACGCTACGTTCAATCACACGCGAGACGCCATAGGTGTCAGCAGTGGTTTAGATGCGTTGATGCTTTCACTTCGAGCACTCAATATTGGACCCACAGATGAAGTCATTGTTCCCTCAAACACCTACATAGCAACCGCATTAGCCGTGAGTAATGTAGGTGCAAGACCTGTCTTTGTTGAGCCGAAAATGGACACGTTCAATATTGATCAAGGCCGAATTTCAGCTGCAATTAATTCACGGACGAAGGCAATCATTCCTGTTCATCTTTACGGACAAGCGTGTGAAATGAGCGCAATAATGGCGATAGCAAATAGCCATGATTTGTTTGTGATTGAAGACAACGCCCAAGCGCATGGAGCCGCTTTTGAAGAAAGGCTAACCGGAAGTTGGGGTCACATTAACGCAACAAGTTTTTATCCGACAAAAAATTTAGGAGCATTGGGAGACGCTGGCGCAATAACTACCAATGACCAAATGCTTGCCGATTCGGTTCGGTCTCTAAGGAATTATGGAAGCCGAGTAAAAAACATTCACGACCACCTTGGGTTTAACAATCGATTGGATGAAATTCAAGCTGCAATTCTCCGGATCAAACTCAAACGTTTAGAAGCTTGGACCAAACAACGTCAGGATGCAGCAGCATATTACCATACGCAGCTTTCGGGAATAGGAGACGTCATTCTGCCTTTTGTTCATCCAGAGTCAACGCACGTTTATCATCTTTTTGTCATAAGAACGAACAGTCGGGACGATATCAAGCAATCTCTCTTAGAGCGCGGAATTGAAACGGCCATTCACTACCCAACACCACCACATATGCAGCCGGCCTATTCTCATTTAGAACTCAGGAAAGGGGCATTCATGTTGGCTGAAGAACTAGCCACAACAAGTTTGAGCCTGCCTCTTTATCCTGGAATTACAGAAGCACAGCAAGAAGTGGTTGTAAACGGGATAAAAGCGTTTTTTGATGCCTAAGATTTCGGTAGTAATTCCGTGCTATTTCAACGAGGACAACATTCCGGTCACTACGGCTGCTCTTATTGCAAACGAAAGCACGCTTCCTTCGGATACGACATTGGAATATGTTTTTGTTGATGATGGTTCCGGTGATGAAACATTGGATAGGTTGCTCAACTTCAAGCGAAGCCATCCCAAGAAAGTAACGGTGGTAAAACTTGCTTCGAACGTGGGCTCGTACAATGCGATTTACGCTGGTTTGAAGCACGCAACTGGAGACTGTGTTGTTGTGATGGCGGCTGACCTGCAAGACCCACCAGAACTGATTATAGAGATGTATCAATTTTGGCGTGATGGATCAAAACTGGTCCTAGCAACCGGAACAAAGCAACGGAATGCTTTCGCAAATATTTTTTATTGGTTCATGAGGTCATTCGCCTTACCAACATTGCCGGCAGGCGGATTCGATTTTTGTCTTTTCGACAAAAAGGCAAAAGACCGGTTACTGACGCAGATGCAAGCAGATATCAATTCGCTTTACTTGCTGCTCACTATGAATTTGCCCCACGAAATCGTTATGTATCAAAAACGACAAAGAGTGATTGGCACTTCGAAATGGACAACGAAAAAGAAATTTAGACTTGCGTGGAAAACACTCGGATTTTTTATGGCCGAGCGAAGTGTGATTCTCGCGTATTTTTGGAGAAGTACAAAACCCGAAAACCCAGAACCGTTTATTATCGATGAAGTTTTCTGATCGTTTCCTCACAACTTACAAATGAGTGAATTTAAATTAAAAGAGGGCGTCTTCTTGGCTGTGTTTACCTTGCTTTTTGGGACAACATTTTTGTTGTATCATCTAGGATTGGACCAATACTATTGTTTGAGCGCAGATGACTTCGCTGGTATTGACAACTCCATTCACGGAATTCCTGGATTGAGCCATGCATGGCATTTCTATTGGAATTGGGAGGGACCATTCCTTTCTCATTTCATAAATGGATTAATTCTATGGACTGTTTCTTTTGGTGCGGCGCCAATGATTGTTTTTATGTTGGTTAAGTTGGCATTATTAGGGTCTACCGCTCTGCTGATTCGTTCTGTGTTTATTCGATTTCAATGTTCGTTGTCGTGGTCAAAGAGTTGGCTTGTTGCAATAACGTTCAATATCATCCTATATCTCATTTCACCGAATAAATCTGAAATCTGGCATTGGTTAACGGGCACGCTTTATCTGGTGCCGCTCATTTGTTTGCAACTTGGTGCGGCTGCAATTATGAGAGATAAGTTACTGTTGTCAGTTGTTCCGTTTGCGGTGGTAATGCAGAGTAAGGTCACCTATGCTGTCTTGGTTTTTGGGTTTCTTGTGCTGTTAACTGCACTAACCTGGATTCTGAATTCTGATAATCGGAAACGGGCGCTTTTCTGCCTTACTGCCTTGTTTCTTTTTTTGGCTGCCTACATTGTCGCACCTGGCAATTATGTTAGGCTGACAGATCACGGTAAATCAAATGAGGAACTCTTATGGCAATTCATTATCGGCCTGTATAATCTTTTCATTTCTTTCAACCTGGCTAAACTAGACAGGGTGATTCTCGGTCTTTTGATCGGGATTCCAATACTTGGAACGAAAACGAAATTGCTCAGACCAAGTAAATTTTGGTATTGGCTCGTTCCTGTGTTTCTTTATTTGGGTTTTTCTGTAATGCATGAGGTGCTTTTTGTATCCATTACCGGCTGCAGAGAATGGACTCGTGTTCTATCATTACACTCATATCTTTTTCTGGTCATGGTCTTCGTTTATGGCGTTTGGCTATTTGGTCTAATTCCTGAAAAGTGGCAGTTAAAAATTTGGCCAGCCTCAGTTATAGGAGTCGTGGGGATGTGTTTGCACCTTTTTAATGGACATCATGTACAACTTCAAATGGGCGAAGAGCTTAAATCGAATTATGACTCTCGTATGGCAACGATAATGAAACATGAAGAAATTGGCGATACTCTTTATGTAGAACCAATGAACTACGAGGGCGTACTTTACTTTCAAGATTTTTCCGAAGACCCAGGAAATTGGATCAACAAGGATTTTACGAAAGCCCATGAGATAGATTTCGAAATTGCCCTGAAGGCGGGGGTGTGTCAACTTGAATAGTCTCTAATTGAATTCAATAATCTAGCGAAAGAGCGTCTCAGCTAAGGTTAATGCCATGCGGTTATTGTAAATTTGAAGGATGAATCATTTGCGCAATAGACTTAACTGAAAAGATATCACGGTATGATTTCAATTCCGCAAATTATTCAAATTTATTTTTCTGGGATTACGGTTTTGTTGGTTTTGGCATTGTTTAGCTTACTGCTTTGCCGCCATGTGGGAGAACAACAAAGGAAAGTGCTGCCAATATTTGCCTTTGTGACCCTTGGGTTTTTAACGGCTGTATGGTTTACTCGAGGAAATACTTCTTTATGGCCAGCATTCATATTGGTAATTGTTGGGCTTTGGCATGGCGAAAAGCACATAAATAGTAGTGTGTTGGGAAAAACACTTGTTGAGGTTGCATATCTGTTTTTCTTATTCACAGGCTTTTTTATTTTGATGTTCATTCTGTCATCAAATAGAGATGGAGACTTAATTATATCGAATTACGACACACCCTTCTATGTGCGGTTGGTGGAACACCTAATGTTGACTGGAAACGAATCTTTTTATTTAGAGCGTTTGTATCCGGAAGAGAACGGTGTACTGCTGTATCATTATTTAGAACATTGGTTGGCTGCTTTTATAAAAATCATTACTCCGAATATTCCAACCATCTATTCTTTTGACCTGGTTCTTAACCCTTTGCTGTTCAGTCTTGCTACGCTGGGTTTTTTCCATCTAGTTGGCGCTGTGACGAAAAGAACAGACGGATTTGTCTACATGTTGGCCCCTATCATAGTTTTCGGAATTGCAACTCCAGAAATCGTTGATGCGCTGCCAAGCGGTATTCCTTGCAACCTTAATAGGTCATGGTCTCCTTTTGAGCAACCAAAAGCTGCGGTCGCCTATATTTTTCTTTCTCCTCTTCTGCTGGCGGTGCACATACGCCATCTTAAACAGCTATGGATTATGTCTATGCTATTGGGTGTTTGTTTTATTCCTACCATTCCAACAGTTACGCTTAGTGCAATGCTTATTACTGTTTTATGGGTATTGTTGCTGGAGGTAAATTGGCAAAAAGCATTGATAAGCGCAGCCACGAGCGTTTTAATTGCCTCCTTAGGGCTGGGAATTTGGCTTGTGTTTAACTATAAAGCAAAGTCCTTTGGTGGTCAAATAACCGCGGATGAAATTCTTGCGTTTTATCATCATTATGCGGTTGGTATAATTGGGGTTTCCGTTATTTCGTCTGTTGTGATTTTTCTACCCGCACTTATTTTATTGACCGCCATAAGGAGGTTGAATTTGGAAATTGTCGTTTTTGTTTTGTCGCTTTACGGTTTCGGCCTAATTTGCTATGCTTCACTGGGCTTTGAATTTGAATCATTTCAACTTTTTCAGACCATTTCTCTACCGGCTTTAACCAGCCTATTGCTTCTTTTGGCCGCTGTCATTTTGATTAAAAGCAATCACATTTTGTTAAGGGCCGTGGTTTTCGTCTTTTTAGTTCTGGTGGCGAACACACGAATAGTTAATTATGGGTTTATTATTGCCAAAGGACAGGAAATAATCGACCTTAAATCTTTTGTAACACAAGAGGATGTTCAGACAGCGTTTATTAGAAACCCTAAAGAGTATGAAGGCGCTGTGCAGGGAAAACAACCGTATTTGCATTTTCCTATAGAACAGTTGCACTCGACTTCATCAAGTTATCATTCGTTTAGTCTCAATGAATTGTCGTGGCAAGTTGTTTCCCCACTTTACCAAGAAGAATATCGATTTAAGGAATTTTCTAGTTTTTGCAGGTTTGTCAACCATGAAGGGGTTCAAGATTCTTCCCTAGAATCTCAGCAAAGGACTTTTTTAGTTAAGAATAATATTCATTATCTGGAGGCTTCAGCAATGTCGGACATTAGCGCGTTGAACCTTACAATTGTTGATAGCTTGGTGTTCCAAAATGGTTCTAGGCTCTACAGGTTAGATTACGATTCCCGTCAGTATAAGTAAGGGTCTAGCAATAATTATTAGGGCGTTAGGCCAGCAATTTTCTTATTAATTGATAGGAGTTGCACCCTCGATAAGTGACCATCAGTTTTTAGCAAATAGAACTTGTTGGTTTCCAGGTTGGACAGGCTGGTCAAAAACGGTAGCGCATCTAAATTTTAAGTTGAATTCGGAACAAGCTCGGATATCACCAATTATCATAGATTTGTTGTATGTCTCAGTCCATAGAGTTATCAGTCGTCATCCTCTGTTATCGTTCAGAAGCAACGGTTGTAGATTTCGTTAAAAAAGCAGAGGAATTAATAAAAACGCTTACCGATAGTTATGAGTTAGTGCTTGTTGCCAACTATATCGAGGGTTCTGATGACCGGACACGCGATTATGTAGTTAAAATAGAACAAGAGAATACACATTGCAAAGTAATATGCAAGCCCAAGCAAGGGATGATGGGCTGGGACATGCGCTCGGGTCTGGACGCGGCTAGCGGGGACTACATTTGTGTCATTGATGGTGACGGACAATTCCCAATAGAAAGCATCTCTGCATGTTTCGAGCAGGTTAGAACAGGAAAGTTTGATCTTGTGAAAACGTACAGGGTCAAGAGGGGAGATGGGGTTTATCGAAGGTTCATCAGTAAAGGCTACAACGCTTTGTTTTCCTTGCTTTTTCCGGGAATAGCTTCTCATGATGCAAATTCAAAGCCAAAGATTCTGAAACGAGAAGCATATCAGAAGATGAAGCTCCGTTCTGATGATTGGTTTATTGACGCTGAAATTATGTTAAATGTTCGTGATCTTGGGATGACATATCATGAAATTCCGGTTGAGTTTTATGAATTGGAAGGAAGAGCCTCATTCGTTAAGCTTCCCGCTATCGTTGAATTCGTTAAGAACCTACTTCAATACCGGTTTGGCCGATAGCCGAATGGCAGAGCGAAAAAAGGTATTTATTACAGGGGCCTCTTCTGCACTTCTTAAAGAGGTGGTTTCGTTGGTCAATCTATCAGAGTATGAGATAGTTGGCCTGACCAGAACGCATTTTGCACTCGTTACTGGCAACATAAGATGGGTAGTGGGAGACCTTTTGAACCCATTAAGCTATAGGGAAGAGCTTCTAACCGCTCATATTGTTATTCATGCTGCAGCGCTGACCCATACAAGTGAGGCGTTTGAATATTTTCGGATAAACGTTGATGGTACTCTGGCAATACTTAATCACATTCCTAGTTCAAATCAACCTCTTTTTGTTCTGATTAGCTCTAGGGTTGCGGGAGAAAACAGTGGTGCTTATGGTGAAAGCAAGCTACTCGCGGAAGAGTTAGTACAGCAGATGTCAAAAAAATGGCTCATTATACGACCGGCAGAGGTTTATGGTGGTGCTAAGAACGAAGGAATTGACAGCGTGATCAGCTCCTGCTTAAAGGGGGGCATTAAACCATGTCCAATTGGGCTGAAGAGTAAAATGTACCCGATTCACCAAATAGATGCTGCCAAAGCCATTCATAACAGCATATTTGTGGAGCCATGTGTAATGGATACTATGTATGTAAATGGCCCACAGGGCTATTCTTATTTACAGCTTTTGAAATTCATTGAAGGAATCTCTAGCAATAGAATCATTCCTTTCGTTGCACCAAAATTCGTACTGAAGCTTGCAGCATTTTTTGGGGCTTCACTCGGTCTAAAAATAGGTTTTGTTCCCGACCAAATTGCTCGGCTTTACTCAGAAAAAAATCACGGACCAGCACCCGAAATATCTGTAACATTAGAGGCCTATATTACTGAAATCATCAAACGAAATGATACCATCACGTAAAGTAATTCTCTCGGCGATAACGCTCATTATGCTTGCGTCATGTGGAGCTAGTAAGAGCAACAAACAAGGATTGAGCATGAAACCACCCATCGCGGCCATTGAGCCGTACGAAATGACCATTCATGATCACACACGAACAGACAACTATTTCTGGCTGAACGACCGCGAAAATCCGGAGGTCATTAAGTATCTGGAAGAAGAGAATGCGTATACCGAAAACGCGCTAGCCGATACCAAACAGTTACAAGAAGACCTTTACAAGGAAATGCGTGCTCGGATTAAGGAAGATGACGAAAGCGTTCCTTACAAAGACAATGGCTATTTCTATTACACGCGCTTCGAAGAAGGGAAGGAATACCGACTGCATTGCAGAAGAAAAGACTCGATAGAATCGCCAGAAGAGGTTTTCATTGACGAGAATGAATTGGCGGAAGGCCACGACTATTTTTCGCTTGGCGGAATTGAAATCAGCGATGATAATAAGATTGCGGCTTTCGGAATTGACACCGTAAGCCGCAGACTTTACACCATCCATTTCAAGAACCTCGAAACAGGCGAAATGTATTACGAGACCATCCCCAACTGTTCGGGTGGAGGCGCTTGGGCCAAGGACAATAAGACCTTTTTCTACATCGCTAAAGACACTGAAACACTACGTACCAATCGTATCCTGCGGCACGAATTAGGTTCTGACGTTCACACGGATGTGGAGGTTTTCAAGGAAAATGACGAGACGTTCACCTGTTATGCTTGGAGAACCAAGAGCAAGGACTACGTGATGATCGGGTCGTTCCAAACGGTTTCGTCTGAATTTCAAATGCTTGATGCGGGAAACCCGACAGGTAAGTTCAAGATGATTCAACCTCGCGAAAGAGACCACGAGTACAGCGTTTCGCATTTCGAGGATAAGTTTTACATCGTCACCAACTGGAATGCAAAGAATTTTCGTCTGATGGAGACTTCCGTGGATAAACCAAGTAAGGAAAACTGGAAAGAAGTGATTGCCCATCGACCTGAAACCATGTTGGAGGAAGTGGAGATATTCAAAAACTTCATGGTGGTTGCAGAACGGACAAATGGGCTTCCAGAATTGCGTGTGATTAACCAGAAAACGGGCGATGAACACTATCTCAATTTTGGCGAAGAAGCCTACACCAGCTATTTGGGCACCAATATGGATTTCGATACCGAGGTTCTTCGCTACGGATACTCATCACTCACAACCCCTTGGTCCACGTTGGATTATAACATGAGCACCAAGGAGAAAACCCTTCTCAAAGAGCAAGAAGTTTTAGGTGATTTTGATAGGACCAATTACCAGACCGAGCGCGTTATGGTAAAGGCTGATGACGGAACGCAGGTTCCAATGTCAATCGTGTATCGAAAGGGTCTCAAAATGGATGGCTCAAACCCGACTTTGCTTTATGCTTACGGTTCGTATGGTTCTAGCACAGACCCGTATTTCAGTTCCGTTAGGTTGAGTTTGCTCGACAGAGGCTTTGTCTATGCCATCGCCCATATTCGAGGGGGACAGGAAATGGGCCGCAGCTGGTACGAGGATGGAAAATTGCTAAAGAAGAAGAACACATTTACCGATTTCATCAATTGCGGAGAATACCTGATCGAGAACAAATACACGACAAACAACGATCTGTTTGCCATGGGGGGAAGTGCCGGTGGATTGCTGATGGGAGCTATTGTTAACATGCGCCCCGACCTTTGGAAAGGCGTTGTGGCGGCAGTTCCGTTTGTGGATGTGGTCACTACCATGCTCGATGAATCTATTCCACTGACAACAGGCGAATATGATGAATGGGGAAATCCGAACGAGAAGGAATATTACGATTACATACTTAGCTATTCGCCATACGATAATGTTGAGGCGCACGATTACCCGAATATGCTGGTAACAACCGGTTTGCATGACAGCCAAGTACAGTATTGGGAACCGGCAAAATGGGTGGCAAAACTTCGCGTAAACAAAACAGATTATAACTTGCTACTGTTACATACAAACATGGAAGCTGGTCATGGAGGCGCCAGCGGCCGTTTTGAGGCATTGAAAGAAACCGCGATGGAATATGTGTTCATGTTCAAATTATCAGGGATTAGAAAATGACATGGTCGCGAGTGACTGTCGAACGAAGAATCGGAACAACATTAAACCACACTGAACAATGTTATGAGCGCTATCAGCCCATTTAGCATAGAAATCTACGGTGCGCTGTCGTTCAGCCTTGTTGCCTTCTATTTTCTTGGTTCAATATTGGCAGGTGGGGCTGAGAACCCAATAGAAAGTATTGGTATCAAACTTTCTATTGGGGCATTATTTTTCATCTCAATGGTTGCAACGATTCATGCCGGGCTTGGTACTGGAATGGTATTCTTTTTTTTGTTGTTTATCATTTTTGGGTTCTCTAATAGATTTAGACCAGATTTTTCTGATCTTATTGAGTTAGGATTACCCAAAATGGGATTAATCATCTTGGTATTCTTCGTGTTAACTAGTATTGAGTCTTGGAGATCCAATCTTGTCTCAGGAGAAAATATTTACATTGGTAATTCCGATGTGTCGTATTATGGAGCTAACGGTCACCTTTTATTTGTTCAAGGTGTTGAAACGTTCCCAGAGAATCTATCTCCCAATATCAAGCCGAACATTTATCATTATGGCGATCTATGGTTTTCAGGATTTTACTCATATTATTTTAACGTGTTACCGTACTATGCCTATAATGTGCTTTTCCGTTCATTATGCATCGGGTTTATATTTCTATCGGTTTTTGGGTGGATTCAACAAAACTCAAAACGATTGTTGCCACTTGTCGGGTCGCTGGTTGTTTTCGGGTCAGTATACCTCGAGATTTTCCCGATCAACTGGCCTGATTCGGATATTTTTCAATTGTTCAGTTCTCTTTACCCTATGTACGGACTTGGAAGTCATATGATTGTTGCTTTGGCTGGAATTGCGTTCGCAAAGTTCGGGTTAGAAAAAAACTGGGTGTTAGGAACCATAGGCCTTTTGTTTCTACCGTTCTTGAATGGAGGGCTGTTGATTACCCCAATTTTAATGATGATGTGCTTTTGCGTTCTTGTTTTTACCGTTTGGTTGTTCCGTAAAGAATTTACATACTGTCGCATTAGCGAGTTGATTCTTTTAACGCTAACATCATTTTTACCCCTTATCTATTATAAGCTAGGCGGCCGCATGGATCCCCCGGGGAGTAGTCTGTTTTCTGGAGAATCGGTCTATTTGATGGTCCATACCATGGTTCGTCTGCTGTTGTCGCAATTCATGGTTATTCCATTCTTGTTCGGGGCGTTGTTTTTTTGGAATAAACGAACGGTTGCTCATGACCGGTTTCTTCTTTTGCAGTTTTCTCTGTACGTAGGTGCGTTGACTTCATTCGCCATCATCTTTCCTCAGGTAAGAGGAAACTCGATCCAAATAGTATCGATACACTTTCAGGGTTTTTTAGTTCCACTTGGTATAGTCGGACTAATGGGGTTGGCCACGACTACCAACATCTTCTGGCAAAAGTGGTGCGCGATTTTGTCTTTGAGCCTGATTTTATTTCAGTCTGCGCGCGTTTGGGTCAGTACGGAAGGAATTAGGGCCACATTTGATTGGGAGTCGTACTTACCAGGATACAAGAAAACCCATTTACTTAGTCAGTCCGAATGGAGGACGTTAAGTGAAATTTGGGACAAATCAGAGAATCGAATAGGTTATTTTATAGATTCCAAAACAGAAGGTGACCTGATACGCTATACTCGATTTAACCATTACAAAGGAATCTTCCCAGGAACGATTTTTTTAAGAATGAACACCGTTGCTTCCGATTTTACGATGTCTAAAGAAGAAACAGGGTACTTCAAAAGAACAGGACTTGGTTATTTTTCTGATCGTAGTTCAGGTGACGAAGCATTGACTTCTGAAGAGTTTATGGAATTCCTTGAACCGGATTTTCTGATGGTGGCTAAAAACGGCCAAAGTATCCTACCTGAGGAATTCCAGATGTCTTTTACGAATGAAATTGAGACGGAGTCGTTTATTGTTTACAGGAACTCAAAAAAGCGAGTAAACTAATTTTGACTTAAAAACGATGCTGATGTTGTTATTGAAAGGACCGCTTGCAACTTTTACAATTGCGTTCATTGTTTTAAATTCCCCTACGATAGCCCAGCGTGGCTACTGGCAGCAGCACGCCTCCTACCAAATGGAAATTGACATGGATGCCGCTAAGCACCAGTTTACGGGAAGGCAGAAGCTGGTTTACGAGAACAATTCTCCCGATACGCTCACAAAGGTTTTCTATCATTTGTATTTCAATGCGTTTCAGCCAGGAAGCATGATGGATGTCCGTTCTCGAAACATCCCGGACGCGGATCCACGGGTTGCGGACAGAATCTCTAAATTGACACCAGAAGAGATCGGTTATCACAACATTGACAAGCTGACGCAAGACGGTTCAGTCCTGAAATATCATGTGCAAGGAACGGTTCTGGAGGTTGATTTGGCTAAACCGATTCTGCCTGGGGGCAAGTCAGAATTCGTGATGGATTTCAATTCGCAAGTACCATTACAAGTACGCAGAAGTGGGCGGGACAATTCTCAAGGTGTTGATTATTCCATGACGCAGTGGTATCCGAAAATTGCCGAGTATGATTACGAAGGATGGCATTCTGACCCTTACGTTGGCCGCGAATTCTATGGTGTTTGGGGCGATTTTGATGTAAAGATTTCCATCGATAAAAACTATGCTCTTGGAGGTACGGGTTATCTACAAAACCCGAATGAGATCGGCCACGGTTATCAAGCACCAGGCGTGGAGGTGAAGGAGCCATTGGGCGAAAAACTCACATGGCATTTCGTGGCGCCACAAGTGCACGATTTCGCTTGGGCGGCCGATCCAGATTACGTTCACCATACGACACAAGTACCTGATGGCCCAACGTTGCACTTCCTTTATCTACCAGATACAACTGGTAATTGGCTCCGATTACAAAATGAATTTACGGGAGCTTTTTCGTTGATGATGGAAACGTTCGGAAAGTACCCGTACAAGCAATTCTCCGTCATTCAGGGAGGCGATGGCGGCATGGAGTACCCAATGGCCACGTTGATCACCGCAGGTAGAACATACGGAGGCCTTTTAAGTGTCACGGTTCATGAAGCGTTCCACAACTGGTACTATGGCGCGCTAGCCACCAACGAGAGCAAATATCCTTGGATGGATGAAGGCTTCACATCATACGCGCAGGACTATGTGCTGAACGCAATCGGGAAAAACCCGGTTGAAAATCCGCATGCAAACGATATAAAGCGTTTGGCCGACCTGTACGCAAATGGACTTCAAGAGCCATTGACCACGCATGCTGATCACTTCCAGACAAACTACTGTTACGGAATTTCTTCGTACGTAAAAGGTTCCGTTTTCCTCATGCAATTGGAATACATCGTAGGGAAAGACGCCTTTTGGAAAGGGATGAAAC
Organism: Flavobacteriales bacterium; assembly: GCA_021739695.1. NCBI lineage: Bacteria > Pseudomonadati > Bacteroidota > Flavobacteriia > Flavobacteriales > Flavobacteriales bacterium. The sequence goes on from JAIPBM010000002.1 coordinate 193,053, forward strand.
GCTACTTCAACGAGTGGAAATTCAAGCACCCGACTCCCAACGATTTTCTACGTGTTATGGAAAAAACCTCTGGATTGGAACTTAATTGGTTCATGGATCTTTGGGTCGGCACCACGCAGCATATCGATTACAGCATTGAAGAATTAGAGAAGGAGCAACAGGGCCGCACAGAAATTGAGTTGAAACGCCTCGGACAGATTCCAATGCCACTCGACATCAAAATTGTTGACAAGGATGGAAACGCCACGTGGTACTATATTCCAGTTGGGCTGATGCGTGGAGAAAAACCAGCCGAGCAAGCTCAAGCGGGTCGCGTTATTCTTCCCGATTGGGAATGGACAAATCCAAGCTATACTTTTGAGGTGGACCTGAAAAAGCGGAAGATTGAAAGTGTCGTTATCGACCCATCCAACCGCTTGGCAGATCTGAATAATTTGAATGGGGTTTACCCATTTCCGAAGGAGAGAAAATGAATAGAGTGAAGTATTTGATAGTTGCGCTTATTGCTGTGGGATTAACGGCCTGCGAAAGCGATTCTGGCAGTTCTACAGGTTCTGACAGAAAGGAGTCGGGCAGGAGCGAAGTAAGACCTACGGGGCCTCAGTTCAAGAAAGAAGGTGAGTTGTATTTGGTGAAGGCCGCTGGCGACACCATTCGCAAGATTGACATCGAAATTGCAGACATCGAAAGCGAACGCACTATCGGCTTGATGCATCGCTGGAGTATGCCTGATACGCAAGGAATGTTGTTCATTTTCGAGGAAGAAGAACCCCGCTCGTTTTGGATGCACAACACGCTGATGGGCCTCGATATTCTTTATATCCAGCAAGACGGCACCATCGAAAGCATTGCTAAATACTGTGTGCCAAAATCGGATAAATCCATTCCATCCAAAGGACCAGCAACCTACGTGCTCGAACTCATTGATGGCTTCTGTGACATTCACGGAGTTGAGGTAGGGGACAAGATTGATTTCAAACGAACTGATGGCAAATAATTAACCTCGTTATTGCGAGGAACCAAGCAACTTAACGAAGCGATTTCATTGCAAAGCAATAATTTCATGACCAGAATCACCACGTTTTTCCTTTTCTCAATTTTCTTGTTTCTGAATGTGTCTGCACAAGAAACACTGAAGGTCAATTCCTTTAAAACAATTCCGGAGCAATGGCTTTTGCTTACAAAAGACCACCATTTTATTGCCGATAACGACAGTTTGAATGAAGAGTTGGTTGACTTGGTTTCAGCCTTTTCGGTGGATAGTGTACTACCTTCAAAAAGCCAGCGTCATAGGGTGGCTGCTGCGGGTTGGGTCATCAGCATTTTCGGCTACAAATGGAAAGCCTTGGATATGACCAAACAGAAGTTTGTGGGAACGGAAAGGGACGGCATTCGGGTTCCCGGCCACGGCCCTCGCTTCACGGAGTATGACGTCAATTTCAACCTCATTCCGCGCATCAAAAAGTACATCGACCTTACGTGGGTCGGCATTAAGCAGCAGCGCGACAAGAACCGGTTCAATCGCATCAAGAACTTTGATGAGGCGCCTTGGATCTATCCCGAAACGCTGGAGAACATCAAGCGTTACCGAATGCATTGCGAGATTACTCCGCCTCAAGGGTTTTTGGGAATGATCAATGAAAAGTTTTATCCCGTGATGCAACCTAATTCATCGAAAGAACATCCGAATATCGGCACCGATCAAGCCACATTTGGAATGTATGGAGCATACGTAGCTGATTATAATCACACAGGCCATCCCGAAATTCATCCATACGAATGGCTGTGGTGGTACGACACGCATCCTGACCGTTTGAATGAGAAAAGTCAGACTTGGTTTTTTGGATATATGAAGGAAGCCAGCAACCGATTCCGTGGTTGGTATAAGAAAAAGGAGCCAAGAGTTGGGCAAATTTCCGTACCCTTTGTCTTTGATTTGAAAAACGACACTCTAAAGATTACACTAGAACATTTGGTTCATGACCTGTTTAATGCTGAAGGATTGACTAAGCTTGAAGGAGTGCCTGAAAGCGCTTCAGACCTGTACTTTTCTATCAAGGAATTTACTTTTGAAAATGGCGAGTTGAAAGAAAAGGTTATTCAGTACACCACGTCAAATCCAATCCGTAGAGAAGGAATGAAAACATGGTTTTCGGAACTCAATTTGGATAAAGAAGCTAACCTACTTTCAGGCTACTTGAACTTTGGAGTTTCGGTAGATCAGCTTTACAGCGCGAAGCTTTCGTTCGAATAGTGCTGGTAACTTATCTACAACTCGGCTTTGAGCACATAACCGACCTGCGGGGATATGATCATATGCTCTTCCTTTTGGCGTTGTGTGCGGCCTATCAGTATTTCGAATGGAAAAAGATTCTCGTGCTTGTCACGGCTTTTACGGTAGGGCATTCGGTAACGCTCGCCTTGGCTGTTCTCAACATCATTCCTGTAAATGCTGCATGGATTGAGTTTCTCATTCCTGTTACGATTGCGGCAACGGCAGCCAAAAACCTCATAGCCAAGCAGGAAAAAGCTGCCATGGCCACATATCTTATGGCGCTCGGTTTCGGTCTCATACACGGAATGGGCTTTTCAAACTATCTCCGTTCGCTTTTGGGTAATGAATTGCTGATGCCACTTTTTGCCTTCAACATAGGCATTGAGCTGGGTCAATTGCTGGTGGTTTCCATCATTTTCCTCGTGCAATTTGCGCTCGAAAAGACAATAAGTGTTAAACACCACCATTGGAACGTATTGATTTCCATAGTCTCGGGAGGCATTTCCTTACTTTTGGCCGCCCAGCGAATTCCGCTATAAGTGAATTCTGTAAGCTCTATTCAAAACCGTATGAAACGAATTTTCATTTTTCTTTTTCTTCTTTCTCCATTTTTCCTCTTCTCACAGGAGAACAACAGCGCGAGCAAGTTTGCACAACTAGGACAAGAATTACCGACACCGAATGTTTATCGAACAGCAAGTGGCGCTCCTGGGCATGAGTATTATCAGCAGCAGGTAGATTATGACATGGACATTGAATTGGACGATGCCACACAGCGTTTGTACGGCACCAGCACCATCACGTACTGGAATAATTCTCCAGACGAACTGACCTATCTGTGGCTGCAATTGGATCAAAATATGCGTGCAAAAGACAGCGACACAAAAAAGATCAGCACCGCATCAATGAAGGATAAAATGGGATTTGGTGACCTCGCCAGATTGCACAATGATTTCGATGGCGGCTTTAAGATGGAATTTGTGAAAGACGCTGCTGGAAGCGAGCTTCCTTACACAATTGTGAACACTATGATGCGAATTGACCTTCCGAAACCGTTGAAGGCAAAAGGCAAGACAACCGTTAAACTGAAGTGGTGGTACAACATCAACGACCGCATGGAAATTGGTGGACGTTCTGGCTATGAGTTTTTCCCAGAAGATGGAAATTACCTCTACACGATTGCGCAGTTTTTCCCACGACTTTGCGTGTACAACGAAGTAGAAGGCTGGCAGCACAAGCAGTTTTTGGGAAGCGGTGAGTTTGCGCTTCCTTTCGGTGATTACAAGGTGAATATCACTGTTCCTGCCGATCACATTGTAGGAGCAACAGGCTTCTGTCAAAACTACAGCCAGGTGTTGACAGCAACGCAAATGGAGAAGTTCAATCAAGCGAAAACTGCCACCGAACCGGTAATTATCGTTACGCAGAAAGACGCGGAAGAGAACGAGAAGGAAGGAACGAAAGAGAAGAAAACATGGACGTATAAAGCCACAAATGTTCGAGATTTCGCTTTTGCGTCTTCACGTAAGTTCATTTGGGATGCCATGGGAGTTGATATCGCTGGTAAAAAGGTGATGGCCATGAGTTATTATCCGAAGGAAGGAAATCCGCTTTGGGAGCAATATTCTACAAGAGTTGTAGCGCACACACTCAGAACCTACAGCAAATACACCATCGATTATCCTTATCCAGTGGCGATTTCGGTTCATGCAGACCAGATTGGAATGGAGTATCCGATGATCTGTTTCAACTTCGGAAGACCCGAGAAAGATGGAACCTACACCGACAACACCAAGAATCGAATGATCGGTGTGATCACGCACGAAGTAGGTCATAACTTCTTCCCGATGATCATCAATTCGGACGAGCGCCAATGGACATGGATGGACGAAGGCTTGAATTCGTTTGTGGAATATCTTACCGAAATTGAATGGGACAAGGATTTCCCAGCACGTAGAGGCCCAGCACCGAATATTGTCGATTACATGAAAGGCGATAAGAATGGAATGGTGCCGATCATGACCAATAGCGAAAGCATTCTTCAGTTCGGGAATAACGCTTACGGAAAGCCAGCTACCGCTTTGAATATTCTTCGTGAGACCGTTCTTGGCCGTGAATTGTTCGATTATGCTTTCAAGGAATATGCAAGACGTTGGGCGTTCAAACACCCATCACCAGCAGACCTTTTTCGCACAATGGAAGATGCTTCGGGCGTTGATCTCGATTGGTTCTGGAGAGGTTGGTTCTATACTACCGATCATGTAGACCAAAGTTTGGATGCGGTGAAATGGTATAAGCCTGACACACAGAATCCAAGCGTTGAGAAGCCTATCGCCAAGAAGAAAGATGAGGCTAAAGAGCAATATATTAGCGATATCCGCAACAAGGATGCCTATAAAAGCGTGGTGGAAAAAGACGCGAAAGCACGCGATTTCTACAATAATGAGTATGACCCGTTCAAATGGACGATTCTTGACAGTGAAGATTACGACCGCTACGTGGCTCGGTTGGATGATGAGGAAAAGGCGCTCGTCAACTCAAATCTGAATTATTACCAGATTGATATTTCATCTCCAGGTGAATTGCTGATGCCTGTAATTCTTGAATTGGAATTCACTGACGGAACGAAGGAAACACACCGAATTCCTGCCGAGATCTGGAAGACCAACGATAAGAATGTGAGCAAGGTTTTCTTCTCGGAGAAAGAACTCGTTCGTGTGGTGCTTGACCCAACTTTGGAAACAGCAGATATCGATAGAAGCAATAACTATTGGCCGCCAAAGCAAGAGCCAACACGATTTGAGCTTTTCAAAGGCAGCGATCGCCCTTCGGAGAATCCAATGCAACGGGCCAAACGTGCTGCCGCAAAGGGTAAGTAATTAGGGGTTGATCAAGTTACCGATGGCGGAAGCCTGATTTTCTGGAATTCCTGCTTGTTCTGCAAATCCGTTCCACTTGGCCGCGGCTTCGTGAACAGCCGATATGATCTCCAGCGGTTTCTTGATGTTCATTTCGCTGGCCACTTTCAATAGGTCTCCTCGATAGATGTTCTCGCGTTTTCCGTTCACGGCCATTTGATGCTGTTTTAGCCAACGATTTTCCGGATGGTAAGCGTAGGTCACATCATACGCTGGCGAAAGCCGCCATTCGCCACGCTTGTCCATCAGGAATGAAATGTTCTTCGTGTGGTCATCACAATTAAAAGAGATGACGTTGAACGCCATTCTACGGAACAATTCTTCTGCATCAGGATAGGGCAATCGTAGCTGTCGCATTACCTGAAATGCCTGTTCGTATGAATACACATTGGGCATATTGTAATCGAAATGCGCGATGCCGCACAGCGTCTGCATGTGTAGTTTTTCGTTACCTACGCGGTCAAATCGTTTCGTCATAAAATGTGCTCGACCATGTTCTTCAAGCAATCGGCATTCCATCATCTTGATGCCACTTTCTTTTGCCATGAGGTGATACGCAAATTCAATGCGTCCGTAACCTTGCGGGTCGCCTAATAGATCATTGTTCACACCATCGAATTTGATGATCCAATAATCGAAGCCTTCGGAATGCTGCGCCTGACCAGAACGAACATCTCCCGTTTCTGGATTGAAAGCAATCACGGCCTTTGCGCGTGCACCGCCAGCGGAAGTTCCTACACGGATAATGTCTTCGATGCCGTGATTTTCTGGCTTCTCCAAATTGGTTTCGAGGGAATTCCGTTGATGAAGGATGTCGCTTGCCAATCGCACCAGTTCGTCTACTTGAAGCGGTTCTGAAGGTTTATCGTAACGCGCTAAAGATGGCTTGAACTCCAATGCGCCCATTCCGCGCGCACCGATGTAGCACAGCTTTTCTATCGGGTTCATGCTTTGAACCGTGCGACCTTTTCGGGCCAACCATTCTTCAATCAGTCGGTTACCGAACTTATCGGGAAGACTATCGGCCAAAAGCCCAGGCAAACCCTGGAATGTTTCGGTATTGAGCCTAGGGAATGAGAAGATTCGCTTACCGTTCTGTGCCTCAGCCAAAGGCATTTTTAGCGGGGAAATGTCGAGATCCAATTTCAGGAAATCGGGCTCGAATTCGAAAACACCATGATTGGTGAGTTCATTCCATGCCACGGCTCCAACACGGATACCCCAAAGATTTACCTCGGCTACTACCATTCTGAAGTTCCTTTATCGGAGGTATGACGTTTGCCTGAAGCGCGGTAGCGTTGAGGTTTTTGTTCCTTCAATAATTGAAGCGGACTGATTTCTGGCGTTACCTGTTGAAATGTCTCAAGCAGGTCCAATCGGTTCAGCGCACGAAGCAATTGCACCAAGGTGAGCAGCGAAATAGCTTGCCCTTTTTCGATGCGACTGATGGTGGCACGACCTAGCCCCGAACGCTCCGCGAGTTGTTCTTGCGTGATGTTTTGGTTGAGACGTAGTTGGCGCAACTGTGAACAGATGTGGTTCACAATAGCATTGTCACTCATCGATGACCAATCATTTATGTGCTTATTTTGATACATAAAGGCTGTTTTTGGTGATTAACGCATCTAATTTGAAACAAAGATATATTAATTTATCTGTGTGTCAATAACATCACGATAAAGCCTATTAGCGACAATAAAGTATCATAAACGTCACAAAAAGAACAAAAGATTCCTTTCGACATGAAAAACTGCAAAGCGATTAACTTCGGTGCGTGAAACAGGGAATCTACAATCGTTGTTGGGAAATAGCTTCTGAAAAGGCGAACTCCTTGGAAGCGGAAATGGCATCCATGCGCCAAGCCGTGCAGACAGAAAGCAAAAGCACTGCTGGAGATAAGCACGAAACGGGTCGTGCTATGATTCATTTGGAACAGGAAAAACTGCACCAGCAATTAGCAGAAGCACAGCAATTGCTTGCGGAACTCGAACAGATAAAACCAGATCAACCTTGCGAAACCGTTCAGAAAGGAGCGTTAGTGAAAACCAATCGCACCACATTTTATATTGCTATAGGTTTGGGTAAGATCAACACGGACGAAAAGGACATTTTCGTGGTTTCTTCGCAATCGCCCATCGGAAAACAGATGTTGGGAAAACGTTTGGGAGAAAGCTTCAACATGAATGGAACGGAATATGTAATCACTTCTGTAGAATAAATGAAAACGGGCTTCCTTTCCATAATGTTTCTGTTGTTCTCTGCGCACGAGTTCCACCTGTCATTAACGGAAATCAATCATAATTCGGATAAAAAATCACTAGAAATCGCAGTGAAATTATTTACCGATGATCTGACGATTGCATTGAAACAAGCTGGCGCTCCGGCCAAGATGGAGCTGGGAACAGAGGCAGAACCACCTCAAGCCAATGAGTTGATTGAGAATTACCTGAAGCAGCATTTTCAACTAACAGTAAACGGGAAACAAGCAGTGATCCTTTACCTCGGTAAAGAAGCCGAATTGGACGCCACTTGGTGCTATTTGGAAGTTAAGAACGTAGCAAAAGTCGAGTCGTTAGAAGTACAGAATTCGTGCATGATTGAGGCATTTGATGATGAGACCAACATGATCAACCTCAACATCAACGGGCGGAAGAAAAGTGGGCTCGCAAGAAAAGGAAGCACGAAGTTGAAATTCGAGTTTTAAGCAATCAATCTTCAAACTCCCGGAAGTGCGGATGCGTGGCAATGGCAAGCATTTGATTGTCGCCATGATCGTTTCCGTAAGCATAGACTTCCGAATATGTTTCCAGTTCCAAGTGCTGCTTGATTCGATTCACTTTTTCTTTCCCTCGGCAGTTAGGTTTTGAAAGCTGTCCAGTGTAAACACCGTTTTTCAATTCCATTTCCGTGCAGAGTATTTCCAAACCCATTTCTCTGGCCCAATCACCAAGCCAAGCATCGCAACTGGCCGTTACCACAATAATTCGGTGACCATTTTCTTTGTGCCATTCGACCTTTTCAATTGCCTTTGGGAATAGGATTGTGGGAATCACTTCTTTGGTGAATCGCTTTCGTGCATCTGTCATCTGAGCTTCAGTCCAACCCTTATAGAAACCTCTTAATGCTTTCACTTTGGTGAAGTGGCTTTTCACCAGCCCCAATTTCCAACCAGCAAACGTTGCAAACCCCATCACCATTCGGAACATGAAAACAGGCGTTCCATGTGTGAATTTCATAAAAGCCACGAACGAATCTTTGCGCGAAATGGTACCGTCAAAATCGAACAACGCAAGTGTTTTGCTTTCGCTCATCACAGGCTCATTTTCTTAAATATGAACTCGGGGATATTTCGAATAATGAGCATGATCCATCGCCACATCCACAGTACATAAATGGTGTTCTTGTGAGATTTGTAGCCTCTAAAAATGGCCTTGGCTACTTGCTCAGGCGAAGCCGTAACAATTCCCGGTGTTGGCTTGTGTGCCTTCATTTTGGTATCCACGTAACCGGGTTTCACCGTCATGACATGCACGCCTTTATCTGCCAAATAATTCCGAAGTCCGTCCAAATAAGCGGTCACACCAGCCTTGGCGCTTCCGTAAACGTAGTTTGAACCTCGTCCGCGCTCGCCCGCAACGGACGAAATACCGATGATGGTTCCTGTACCACGTTCAGCCATGGCTTTGCTCAGGTGCCCAAGAATGGAAACCACTCCTGAATAGTTGACCAACGTGCTTTGCAGTGATTCTTGAGGCGAATTGAACGATTCATCACCTTCAATCAATGAACCAAATGCGACAACAACCACATCCGGAATCGTCTTCAGGTTTTTCACGAATGCGAGGTGCGAGTCAAAATCGATTGCATCAAAGGCCAATTCAGATTCATTCGTGGGTTTGCGAACAGCCAACATTAAATCAAAACCATTTGCTTTGAACTCGGCAGCAATTGCCTTGGCCATATCGCTGTTAGCACCTAAAATCAGTATTGTTTTGTTGCTCATGTAATTCCTAATCTGTCGGATTGTAAAGAACGGAATTTGCCATTCGGGTCTATTTCTGATAACAATTGCTTGAACTGCGGGAGTTTCGGATAACTCGATTCAAAGAATTCCCGCTTCATTCGTGAATCCTTCGCTAGGTAGGAACGGCCGTTCATGTCCATCACCATATCGTCCAGTCGGTTCATCAATTCAAGCGACTTCCTATTTATAGGAAAGTCAAGCGCCAGTTGCAGTCCTCGTTTTGGGAATGAAAGCCAACCTTCGTTCTGTTCCCCGAAGAGTTTGAGCACAGCCAAAAACGAGCTCTCTCCCGACTTCACGATCTCCTGCATGATGCGGTTCATTCCTTCTCGAGCCCCTTCCATCGGTATCACAAATTGGTACTGGGCAAAGCCGTTTGAGCCATAGAGTCGGTTCCACTTGTTGGCAATGTCCAAGGGATAGAAATAAGGCTCAAAACCAACAATGGCTGTGCTGTCTTTCCTTCGAACCTTGCCATAATACAAGGCATTGAAGGCCTTCACGGTCCATTTATTCAAAGTCCAATTCGGAAGGTTGAATGGGAGCCCAATGATCGGGCTGGGAGTTTTATAACGGGATAGATCATCCGCGACCTCTGCCTTGTTTGCGTGTTCTCCGAGATACAGAAGTGATCGCCCGAGGTTCTTGCCACTCGTTCCGCAATCGATCCAAGCCACTGAATAGGTGTAGTTTTCGTGTTCTAGCAAATTCGTGATAACCTTATCCAGATTTTCGCACTTAATGGTGCGGTTCACAATTTTGGATGTTTCAATCTTCTTCAGTTGAAATGATGCTTCAAGGATGAAGCCAGTCAAACCCATTCCGCCACAGGTCGCCCAGAAAAGTTCGGGATTCTCGGTTCGGCTGCATTTCTTCACCGAGCCATCGGCCATCATCAAATTGAACCACAGCAAATGCTGCGAAAAACATCCATCAACATGATGATTCTTGCCATGAATATCAGCGGCAATGGCGCCTCCGACCGTGATGAATTTAGTGCCTGGAGTAACCGGCAGAAAATAACCTCTCGGCACAATCTCATCCAAAATTACATTCAGCATTTTGCCCGACTGGCACGTGTATATGCCGTTCTCAGAATCAAAGATCAGCGTTTGGTTAAGTTTTGCGGATTCTAGAATTGTGGAACTCAGCGATGAATCGCCATAGCTCCTACCAGCGCCTCTTGGGATGTGAATGCCAACGGATTTTTGGAGGCTTCTGACCTCATTTTCTGAGTCTGGTTTTTCTACTTCGGCTTTCGTTTTTGGGAAATTTCCCCAACCGGCCATTTCACGCTTCATCATTTTAGAAATAGAGGAGGTAACCAAAAGCGAGCAACCACAAAAGCACGATGAGTCCGGTCGGTCGGTCTTTCAAAAGAATGAGCGTTGGGCTGCCCGTATTTTCGTAAACCAAGGCCAATTGCAGGTAGCGCATCACTCCAAGAAAAACGAATAGCGAGGTCACATAAACATATGGGCTTCCAACTCTGGCAACAACATCTGTAGAAAGCGTGTACATTATATACGCAACGATGGTGATCGCACTGAGCATCACTGTCATCACATTCACAAATTCCAAGGTGTAGCCACGAACGGCTTTCCGAACTTCAGTGCCTTCATTTTTAAGAATGAGCAGGTCATCTCTGCGTTTTCCTAACGCTAGCAACATGGCCAAAAGGAATGCCATGATATACATCCAATTTGAAATTGGAATATTAGCAATTACACCTCCTGCAAATAAGCGAATTAGGAAGCCAAGCGAAATAATAGTGATGTCGATGAGAGCAAATTGCTTGAGCCAAAGGGTGTAGAACATGTTCTGAATAAGATACAAGGCACAGGCACAGAAGAATAGTTGTCCGATGAAATGCGCACCGATCAAAGAGCCAGTGGCCAAGATTACTGCTAGCACGTACGCGTTCGAAACGCTGATTGCTCCGGATGCAATGGGGCGATGTTGTTTTTCCTTGTGAAGACGATCGGATTCCACATCCTTCAGGTCGTTAATGATATAGACCGAAGACGCTAGAAGCGAAAAGCACAGAAAACCCAAACTGAGTCCAATGGCAGAATCTCCATTCAGCGCCTGACCGAAAAATGCTGGCAAAAAGATGAAGAGATTCTTCACCCACTGATGCACACGCATCGTCCTTAATAGATTGCTGACGGACATGGCTGCAATTTACGCCATTATCCAAGCATGAAAACCGCGAAGTATCGCCTTATAACGTTCCTCTAGCTTCCTGTTCTCTTTCAATACTTTCGAAAAGGGCTTTGAAGTTTCCTGCTCCGAAGCCACGTGCGCCCATTCGTTGAATGATTTCGAAGAAAAGTGTAGGTCGGTCTTCCACTGGTTTGGTGAAAATCTGAAGCAGGTAACCTTCTTCATCCGCATCAATCATGATACCGAGTTTAGCTAGTTCGCCAATGTCTTCCTTCATCATTTTCATGTGCACTCCCAAGCGTTCTGGAATTGCATCGTAATAAGATTGTGGCGGAGTGGAAAGGAATTCGATTCCACGGCTTCTCAAATCGGCTACCGTTTTCAGAATATCATCTGTTGCAACTGCTATGTGCTGCACGCCTGAGCTTTCATAGAAATCCAAATACTCTTCAATCTGTGATTTCTTTTTGCCTTCAGCAGGTTCGTTAATTGGGAATTTGATACGGCCGTTTCCGTTGCTCATCACCTTGCTCATGAGCGCTGAATACTCAGTATGAATCTGCTTGTCATCGAATGATAGGAAGTTCACAAAACCCATCACGTCCTCATACCATTTCACCCACGTGTTCATCTCGCCCCAACCAACATTTCCAACCATGTGGTCGATGAACTTCAAACCCGTTGGTGCTGGATTGTAATCAGATTTCCACTCACGGTAGCCCGGAAGAAACGCGCCATTGTAGTTCTTTCGTTCCACAAACATGTGAATAGTCTCTCCATACGTGTAGACACCCGCACGAACCACTTCACCATATTCGTCCTTTTCTACTTTAGGCTCCATATAACTTTTCGCTCCGCGAGAAGTTGTTTCTTCCCAAGCTTTGTGAGCGTCATCTACCCAAAGAGCAATTACTTTCACGCCATCGCCATGCTTTTTCACATGCTCGCCAATTGGAGATTCGCTGTTCAGCGCAGTGGTCAACACCAATCGAATCTTATCCTGCTTGAGCACATACGAAGCGCGGTCTTTCACACCCGTTTCCAATCCAGCGTAAGCCAAACTCTGGAAACCGAAAGCGGTCTTGTAAAAATGAGCCGCTTGCTTAGCATTGCCCACATAAAACTCAACGTAATCTGTTCCAAGAAGTGGAAGGAAATCCTGCGCTCCTTCAAAGATCTTCTCCAATCCGTACTCCACATTTTTTATCTCTGACATTTCTTTTCAATTAGTGCAATGAGCGAATGAGTGTAATCTGCGAATTACGACTTTCGCTGTTTGCTCGTTTGTATAATCTTATTTAAAATTTTTAGGATTGGTTGTAGTTGTTCTGTAAGCTCAGAGGTATTTGGGTAGTTTTCCGATGCTTGACACAACAACAGCCAATATTCCGTTTCGTCTGCTTCTTTAAGCGCAAGTTTAATTTTATGAATGAAATCTGCACGACTTTCAGCATTCTGCGCTTCCCTAACATTGGCCCCAATCGAAGGTCCCGACCTTAGAACCTGGTTTCCGATGGCGAATTTTCGTTGTTCCTGAAGTGTTTCTGCAAAGGCAACGATGGACACAGCAAAATCAAATGTTTTAACAACTATCGGGTTTTGAGAATATCGAACGCTACTTGAATATCGAGGCTGATTCTCCTCAGCCGTCAAATGTTCACCCGTATATTCATCCAACCAATTCATTTCATTCGCTTATTACTCTCATTGCCCGTATTCGCACATTATTCAGATTATCCGAGTCACTCAATCACCAAATTGTACTTCGTCAACAATCCCCTTAATCCGTCTTGCGAAAATCGAGCTTTGGCAACTCGATTGTTCTCAAGGTTGATGTTGTGATTCTCGGATGTTCTAAAATCGACCATTTCTAGATTTGTGTTTTCGAATACCGACCCGCTAAGGTCGCAATTCGAAAAGTCTGAACCAGAAAGATCTGCTTCGGTAAAATCAACGTCTTTCAAGGAGCAGTTCTTGAAAAGCGTTTTTGGCAATTTAAGCTGATAAAAGGTCGAGTAGTCTATTTGGCATCCCTCAAAGCGGAACTCCAAAAGGAATTTGTTACAACTTTCGAATTTGACTCCGAGCAATTTCGAATCTTTGAAAAACGCTTGCTTAAAGGATGTGTTCGCGATTTTGGCTGAACTGAAGTTGCATGCTTCAAACTCGCATTCGGAGAATGATGTGTCCGTTAGATCAACGCCAGAAAAAGAACAGTTTTTGAATTGGCAGTTCTCAAAATCTACTCCTTTCGTAGCTTTTTGTTTGAAGTCAACTGCACGGAACAGCTCGTCACAGATCAGCGTTTTTTCCATTACTCTACCCAGCTGTTCCAGTATTTTCCGTCATCAATTTTCAAGGCCTCTTCGGTTACCATCAGCGGCTTGAAAGTATCGACCATTACGGCCAACTCGTCTGTTTCCTTTTTGCCAATGCTTCGCTCCATTGCACCAGGATGCGGACCATGCGGAATTCCTGCCGGATGGACTGAAATGTGTCCGGGACCAATGTCGTTTCGGCTCATGAAGTCACCATCAACGTAATAAAGGACTTCATCGCTATCGATGTTACTATGATTATATGGCGCTGGAATTGCTTCTGGGTGATAATCGTACAATCTTGGCACGAACGAGCACACTACGAATGCATCGGTTTCAAAGGTCTGATGAACCGGTGGCGGCTGATGCACGCGTCCAGTTATCGGTTCAAAATCGTGGATGCTGAAGGCATACGGATAATTGTAACCATCCCATCCAACCACATCGAAAGGATGCGTGGCATACACCATTTCGTGCATCATTCCTTGTTTTTTCACCTTCATAAGAAAGTCGCCTTTCTCATCATGTGTTTCCAAATCGGAAGGCCTGCGGATGTCACGCTCGCAGAAAGGAGAATGTTCAAGCAACTGCCCAAACCAATTCCTGTATCGTTTTGGCGTGTACATCGGTCGGTGGCTTTCCACAATGAATAGTCGATTATCTTCCGAATCGAACTCAATCTGGTAAATCATTCCACGCGGAATGAGCAGGTAATCGCCATAAGAAAACGTGAGATTTCCGACCAACGTGCGCAGCGTTCCTGATCCTTTATGGATGAAGATCATCTCATCCGCATCGGCATTCTTATAGAAGTATTCAGTCAGGCTCTTTCGCGGAGCGGCCAATACAATCGTGCAATCTGAATTGGTGAGAATCGCCTTACGACTGTCTAGATAATCATCTTCAGGAGTGGTTTTGAAACCATGCAAACGCAATGAGCGCATGTTGTGCTCTAAGGCAATTTTCGGTTTTACCGAATACGGTTTCTTAATGCTTTTTACTTGAGTTGGCCGATGAAGGTGGTAGAGCAAGCTCGACATACCATCAAAGCCAACAGTTCCGAATAACTGTTCGTACTGATGCTCACCATTGTCGTTTTTGAACACGGTGTGCCGCTTGTGCGGTACCTTTCCTAATTGATGATAGATTGGCATTTGGCGCGCTTAATATGCTTCAAAACTAAGCATTCGGAGGCGGTGCTTGAAATGACCGTTGTCAGCCGTGCGTTGATGTAAAAATCGCTACCTAAAGTTTGCCTCCGAGAACGGTGCTCAACTTATAGGTGTTCGAATTTCCGCTGGTGCTGAAGGCTTCAAAAAGAATGACGTACATCCCGATTCTAGCCTTTTCGCCTTTGTCCGTGGTGCCATCCCACGTGAACGTACCAGAAGTTGCCAGCAGCTCGTTGGAAGCTAACTTACGAGTAGGTCGACCGTTTGAATCATAGATATGGATAGTTCCAACAAAACCCGGAGAGGTAAAACTATAGTTGATATTCAGCACATCATTGTAACCATCATTATCGGGCGAAAAGATCTCGGGATCCATGCTTACTTCACCATCAGCTCCAGATGTTGGATAGTATTGAGAATTTTCAAGCCCGGGAGTACCGAAGCCCACTGTTTGTGCTGCCGAATGCCAATTTCCCATATCGTTCACTGGCCGATTCACATCCAAGCGTTCTAACGAAACGCCATCAACCGAACTGAGTAACGGAAAGTGCATTTCTTCGGTGTAAGAGAATGACTCTGATACAATCGAATCGATGTTCAACAGATAAACTGTTCCAGAATCGTTGTTGTACGAAGGCATGTCTGCCTCAATAAAATTGTTGAGCCCGTGCTGAATGTAATTTGTCATCACATCCGTGGTGTCTTCCGTTATTAAGACAAATCCACCGGGCTCCACAGCGTAGTTTTCCTGCGTGATTATTCGATGACCGCTAATGCCGTCTTCCGTATCAAAACTGGCCAAAAGCCAACCTCTCAGGTTTAATGGCCGATCTGTTACGTTAACTATTTCAACATAGTCAGAACCGCCAGTGTAAGGGTTGAAAAGCACTTCATTGATCACAAAATCGCCAGAATTGGCGTTGTACGGAAGCAAGAAGGTTTCTACTGAATCGGCTTCTTGAATATTCCCCTCGCAATCGGCAATGCCAGAAACCGTCAGCGTATAAACAACACCGGTATCTATTGGAGCGGAAAGTGTGACAAGAATGGCGCTGTTGCTAGGCGCGATGGCCGAACCAGCGGTTACGTTAATGCTTGGCTCAATGTGGATGTTAGCTGCTGAAATGCCCCCAGAATTTAAGGCTTCGTTGAAGTTCAATTGCAGGCTTTGAGCCCCAAGAATTCCGATGCTTAGCAACGATGGACCAACGGTATCCGGTGTGTCATCGAAAACAGAGTTTTGTGTGGCTGGCGTTCCTCCAAGAGGATGCTCGGAACCGCTCCAGTTGCTTGGATTACTGCAAGCGGCAAACGGGTTTATTTGTTCGAGAGAATAACCACCATCTTCCTTGTTTGGGTCGCGATACCAGCTGAGGTCATATTGAATCTGATCAATTGTTATCTCATTGGCATCTTGCAAAATGATGTCATCGCCAGTGTTGTTCAATGAAGGGAAAGACGTGACCAGCACTACATTCGGATAAAATGCAAACAGTGGAGCGCTTGCACTAGCGACAAGCAGGGCATAATCGCCTGGTCCAATAATGTGCGGGCCGACTGTTCCAAACCCTGTTGCATCTCCCAGTTTCCATCCTGCAAGGTCGATGTAATTGCTGCTCGCGTTAAAAAGCTCTACATATTCGGCATCTGCCAAACCAACAAATGGCGTTGGATCGCACATGAATTCATTGATCACTACATCCCTAAAACCCGCGGGGGAAGGAATTACATACACAAACGATTCTGTTATGGTGATAATGGTGTTTCCTGAAAGATCCTGAATGTTCGAAACGGTGAGGCCATAAGTGGTTCCGTTTGTAAAACTTGAACCAAACGTCAGATGCACTATCGCAGAATTGACACCATCCATAACTGCGCTAGTAGGAGACCCCAGCCCACCATCTGCTAAATAGTTAGCGGAGTTTTGGGCTGAGCTAACATTTATAGGCTCGCTGAACAGTATATCAATTTCAGAGGCAGAAAGGACGGATAAGGAAGTAATGGTCGGAGCTTCGCTATCAATGAATGGAGTTCCGGTAACGTTGAAATCATCGAAGTAGAATTTATCTGATCGAGTGCTTGTGTATTTGCAATAAACACCAGCATATAAGCTTTGAAAATAGGTTGTGTCGTTGGCCGTTCCCAAAGAAACGAATGAAGTTCCACCTGAGGTGTCCACGAATAATTCCCAGTCAGAATTAGCGTTGCGCGTAACCTTGATTCTAGAATTTACTGGATCGGTATTTACCAAGCCATCCGTGGAAGTGATGAGCTGAATGGTTGAAGATCCATCTTGCCGATATAGACTTATCCTGTCTTCTGTTTCGCCACCAATTCGAACGAAATATCCATTCAGGTTGCCTCGGAGATTTGCGTTATTCGAAACAAGATAAACTCGCGCCAAGTTGCTCGAAGAAGGATTGAATTCTAAGCCCACCGAAAACTCCCAAGAAGCATCGTCAATTGCCTGACTAGCAACAGATAAATATGATGTGTCGGATTGAACCGGAGCATTCAGATGAAGCTTTTGATTACCGTCAACCTCAAAATTAGTGGTCTCTCCTCCCCAGGTTGGATTTGCTGTAAAATCCCCGTCAGAAAAATCATCCGAAAACTGCCCAAAGCTCCAAGAGGGAATCAATACAAGCAGACAACCAAAAAAACGGCACAAATGAGCAGACATGGACGACAATTTCACCCGAAGGCAAGGAGGGTAAATATAGTACTTTTGGTTCCCGATCAAGTTTAACCTTTTGTTAGATAATCATGAGAATTGCCGTTGTTGGAGCAACAGGTCTTGTTGGCCGAGAAATGCTGACCGTTTTAGAAGAAAGAAATGTGAACGTAACGGAGCTTTTGCCTGTTGCATCTGAAAGTTCTATTGGCAAAACAGTCCTTTTTAAAGGCAAGCAAGTAAAGGTGATCGGAATTCGACAAGCAATTTCACTTAGGCCTGATTTTGCTCTTTTTTCAGCAGGAGGTAGCACTTCCTTGGAGTGGGCTCCAAAATTCGCGGAGGCAGGCACTACCGTCATCGACAACTCGTCTGCTTGGAGAATGGACCCGAATGTACCGCTGGTTGTTCCTGAAGTTAATTTGGCATCTATTGAGTCGGGCTCCAAGATCATTGCTAATCCCAATTGTTCTACCATACAATTAGTGGTGGCATTGGCGCCCTTGCATCACGCCTTCGGTTTGAAGAGAGTTGTGATAAGCACCTATCAATCAGTCAGCGGAACAGGAAAAGCTGCGGTCCAGCAGTTAGAAGAAGAGGAAAGTGGGTTAGAAGCTTCTGCGCCTGCTTACAATTACCCGATTCATCGGAACTGCATTCCACACTGCGATGTTTTTTTGGAGAACGGTTACACCAAAGAGGAAATGAAATTGGTGCATGAATCGCGCAAGATCTTAGGTCTTCCCGATTTGCGGGTAACGGCTACTGCCGTTCGTGTTCCAGTAAATGGTGGTCATTCGGAATCCGTTAACGTGACCTTTGAAAAACCAGCAAGCGTTGCTGAAATACGCGAAATATTATCTCAAGCTGATGGTGTTGTTCTTCAAGACAACCCCGCAACAAACACTTATCCAATGCCCATCAAGGCTCACCAAAAAGATGAGGTGTTTGTAGGAAGAATCCGAAAAGATGAAAGTGAGGATAACGCATTCAATCTTTGGATCGTTGCTGACAACCTTAGAAAGGGTGCCGCCACGAATGCGGTTCAAATTCTGGAAAAACTATCCGAAAGATCCAAATAATGTGATGAAGCGACTGGTCGCTATAATATTGGTCATTGTAAGTTTAAGCGCATCTGCGCAAGCACCTTTTTGGTATCCAGATAATTTGCATTGGTCAAATGAAGCTGAAATAGGAATGTATCCGTGCATGGATACAATGAAGGTCTTCGGCTTCAAATACATCGCTGATATTGGTTTGATCCTCCCTTCTTGGAGACCTGTTGCTAATCACGATTCGGTGACTGTTCTCGAGGGACAGATCATGCCGATTGATGGTCATGAAGCGTATAAGTTTGGAGTACCCCATGTCAGTTTTGAAGACCTTCCTCTTTTTCATTATACACATGACTTTTCGTTCAATGTTTTTCCTGACAGAGACTATCGAAATGTGCTTTCACGCTACATTCAACTATCTAAGGATGATGATGGAAACGAAATCAGAGACACCATTGTCCGCGATTGGGTTCATTGCGAATGGGAGAGTGGGTTAGCAGCAGGAAACAGAGGAAATAAATACGCGGATGTTTGTCGAGCAGGTGGAAGTGCGGGTTTTTCTACGGCTGGTCATGAGCGCTATGACATTATTTGGAATTGGCCAACTGCTGGAGATTGGGTTCATGTCGAAGGGCTTTGGATTTGGGACCGAGGACATCCACCAGCGAAAACTGAAATCCATCCGATGCGTTTCATGGCCACTAGGAGGAACCTACCAGATAAAATCCTTTCGGAAAAAGGAGACAGTGTATTTGCTACCCGAGTTGACCTTTATGCCAGCGGTGATGGAAGCGCATTTTACAATAACCAAGACACGAATACTTGGACTCGCTCGGTAAAAATGAGTTCGAAAGACTATATTTTCCTTGTGAAACATACGCTGCCAAGACCATCATCGAACGCAGTAATGAAATGGCAGCTGATGACCCAAAAAGGGAATACGTTCAGCGAGGAAATACATATCAAATTGATTCTAAAGGGGGATACAGGCTTTGCTCAGGTCAGTATACCTTGGAAATCAAATGGAGTCAGTGACACTGCCGTTCTCGGCCAAACGCTTTTTCTGTATTGGGATGAAGGAAACGGGGTTCCTGAAACCTACCGCATTCATTCGTACAAAGTGAATCTTGAAAAGCTTAAGATCAGGCGACTATCGGAGATTTTCTTCCTCACTCCAGCGGAACTTAGAATGTTTGCTGACGTTGGTGGACAGTATATATTTCTGAATGAGCATGTTAGTGAAGCAAAAGACATCCTCCGAAAGGGGATTGGAAGGACAATTAAAAAGAATTGGAAAATTAATAAATCATTCATGGTGCATGTTCCCGAAGACCGCCAGTTTAGAGTGTACGTTGGAGGTTGGGAGGCAGATGGTACAGATAAGGTTTTAGGACATATTGTAGATCAAAACGCCCCGTGTTCTTCGGCACTTAAGAATCGAATCAATGACCTCATGTTAGACCCGACTCCTGTTGGATATGGCGGCTGTGAGGATGATAACATGGGAGAGTCCATTGTTTTTCACTCGCCTTTATCTCTGCAGCAAAAGGAACATTTTATGTCATCTGGAGACGGCAATCCATACAAGGAAAACTGCCCTTTAGGACATCGAACACCTGTTGATTTTCACAGGTTGGAATATTCAATTACTGAGAAATAGCAATTGTCTCATTCCGTTGTGCTTATGTTGTCTTCTGGATTTATTTTTAACTTAGCACCTCTTTGAATAAAATTTAGCCATGAAGAAATCAATATTAATAACATTTGGATTGCTTGGATGCGTTTTTGCAAGCACGTTTGGGCAGGGATTGGTTAGCTCTTCAACTCTTCAGGTTGAGAGTGGTGCTGTTCTGTACGTGAAGGGTGACATGAAAAATAATGCCGGAGGAACGGTGTCGAATGCTGGGGAGATTAGAATAAGTGGGAATTTTGACAATTCAGGCACGAGTACGATTAACTCCTTGGTTGTGCTAGACGGAACGGGAAACCAATCAGTTTCGGGCACTACCGATTTTCGTGATGTTTTGCAGGTAAGCAAGACAGGTGGTGTTGCTACAGTTTCAAGTGGAACAACTAAAGTGCACGGAATTCTACGTCTTGACGAAGGGCAAATGAATGCAAATGGTAATTTGGTTATAGCTTCTACAGCGTCTGGTACTGGTTTGGTTGATGACTTTTCAGACTTATCTTATGATGGTCAATTAATTGGAAACCTTCGGGTTCAAAGACTCATTCAAGGAGTGGAGGGATTTCATTATGTTGGAACCCCGGTCAACACCGCGAACGTTGCGGAACTCTCTGAAATTGGTTTGTATGGACCAGATGGAGGTCAGATAATCCCGCAATCGAATTGTGATCCGCTCAACATAGATATAGGTTCACCTTATGGCGCAATGATGGAATGGAGGGAGAACGGCCCTTGGTTGGTTGCTGGCTGTCAACAATCTGGGTGGTTTGTGCGAAGTTCTGGAACGATGACCAATGGAAGGGGGTACGGAATCATAACAGGTGGAGGGTTTACGGTTGAAATCGGCGGGGCTGTTGGAAACACAGCTGAAACGCCTTCTCAAGCATCTTCGGTATCGTATAATGGTCTTGCAAACACTAATGCAACGGGAAATGGTTGGCACATGGTGAGTAACCCGTTCCCCTCGCCAATACAGTGGTACGCTGCCCCTGTTGGTTTTGATGGCCAAGCCCAAAAGTGGATAACTTCTGGTTCATATTCTGGAACATATCAGGCAATTTTACCGAGTGGTTCTCCAGGGGCTTCAATGCTTGGTTCGATGCAGGGGTTCTTCATTCGTGCTCAAGGTGGGCCGGTCAACTTTGCATTAGATCAGAGCTACCGAAGATTAGGAGATCCAGTTTTCTATAAAGAAGAGTTGTCCAACACCTTTGACATTGTGGTTCGGACAGCTGGTTTTGCTGATAAAACTAGAGTTCGATTTGGTGATTTAGATGAATCCAATGATTTCGATCCGATGCTTGATGCTAATAAGTTGAAGGCTCGAGGAGCACAACCGACTCTTCAAACCCGCATTGGAGATGTTGACTACTCCATTAATTCCTTACCGATTGAGGGTCATCCAATGACAATTCCGATGGATTTGTTTCCTGGAGTGAGCGGAGATTTCACCTTTACAGCAGAGTATCTTGATCAATTTACAGTTGAAGCTCACGTTTATTTGGAGGATTTGAAGGAGGGAGTGATTCAAGAGCTTACCGTCAACCCATTGTATGCATTTACCGCAGATGAATCAGATGATCCAGAGCGGTTTTTGCTACACTTCAGGTTGAATGGTGAAGATCCATTGTACACCGGAGATGATATGATGATGTACGCAAATGATCATACAGCCTATGTATTTCTTCCTGAATTTGAAGGAAAAGCAAGTCTTGAGGTGTTCAATGCTCTAGGCGAAGTGGTTTATCAAACCTCTACCTTGTATGAGGGAAAAAATTCGTTTGACCTTAACTTTTTGGCTACTGGACCATACATCATGAGAGTCCTTGTTGATGGTAAACCAACAACCAAGAAGGTCGTTCTGTAAGAAGGACAATTATATTACTAAACTGAAAAACCACGGACTAGTTCGTGGTTTTTCTTTTTATAATAGCCCTATGGATATTGGTTCGGGACATTGGATTTTTGCTGGACTGTTTGCCTTCAGTTTTGTAGTTGCTACCGTTTACGCCTACCGGGATGACCTCAAGCGAACACCAAGTTTGTTTCAAGGTTCGTGGAAGTTTTTACTGGGCGTGGTGCTGGTAGTAATGATTTTGATTGTAGTCAAAATCTTATTCCGGTTTAGTCATTGAAGGACAGGCCTGCCAGAACAGACTCAGACAGTTCTTGGTTTGGCCGTATTTGAAAACCCTCAGTGGCATTATAAATAAATAGGCAACCGACCAAGCCCGTGACGGATGTTTCGGAAGAGTCTGATGCGGTTGCTAAACCGTGAAAGAGATGCGTTAACCGAAAAATGATTTTTGAAATAAGATTATCAGTCCCATTCCAACCGTAATAGCAGAATCAGCTACATTGAAAATTGCATTGAAGAACAAGAAGTGTTGGTCTCCAATAATTGGCAACCAAGATGGAAATTGCCCTTCGAATAACGGAAAGTAGAACATGTCGACCACACGACCGTGCAGCATGCCTGCGTAGCCTCCGTCAGCAGGGAAAAGACTAGCCACGTGTCCGTAACTGTCCGAAAATATGAGGCCATAAAAAGTACTATCTATGATGTTTCCGAGTGCCCCTGCGAAGACCAGCGACAGAGAAATCACAACAATTGGAGAAGCATCTTTCTTGCAAACCTTGTACAAGTAATAGCCAATTCCTGCAACAGCAAGAATTCTAAAAATGCTCAGGGCCAGTTTCCCATATTCACCTCCGAATTCCATTCCGAAGGCCATTCCAACATTTTCAGTGAAATGTAGTATGAACCAATCTGCAATGTGGTGCTCTTGACCGAGGGTCATTGTGGTTTTGACCCAGATCTTGGAACCTTGATCCAAGGCCAAGACGCTTAAGATTATTGCTATTGCCTTTTTCAATTTGGTTTAAACTAAAAGAGGCCAAAAAACTGGCCCCTTCATGTAACTGTTTTAACAAAAAAATTATCCTTGTGCGTTTTTAGCCTCAATGCTCAAGGTGGCATGTGGAACGATTCTAAGTCTTTCCTTCGCAATCAACTTACCAGTAGCACGGCAGATACCATACGTTCCGTTGGATATTCTGATCAAGGCATTTTCAAGGCTTTGAACGAATTTTTGCTGGCGCGAAGCAAGTTGGTTTATCTCTTCCCGCGAAAGAACCTCAGAGCCCTCATCCATCAACTTAAACGTTGGCGATGTATCGTCTGTACCATGATCGTCTTTATGCGAAAGCTGATCAACCAATAGCTGAAGGTCTTCTTTGGCCTTTTCCAGTTTATCGTTGATTATTGTTTTGAACTCTTCCAGTTCGTCTTTAGAATATCTTGTTTTCTCTGCCATAATTCTGTCTTTACTCGTTAATTCAATGTACTAATATTTATCTGTGTTTTTAATTCCCCGATCAATTCTACTTCAACAGATTCAGGAGAAGAAAGAACAGGAACCAGGTCCAACGATTCCGCAAGGGTTTCTGCGCAAATATATTTAAGATTGTTAGTTACCGCCTTGTTAATTGCACCGTCTTCAAGAATGGCGATTCGGATGTGGTCCGTAACCTCAAATCCTTTGTCTTTTCGCAGGTTTTGAATACGATTTATCAGCTCACGCGCTAAGCCTTCTTCTTCTAAAGCTTCGGTGAGGGTTAAATCCAATGCAACCGTTATTCCCCCTTCAGAAGCAACGGCCCAACCAGGAATATCTTTGGATGTAATTTCCACATCTTCCAAGGTCAATGAAATAGAACCACCATAAACGGTAATTGTATGGTTTCCTGTAGCCTCCAAGGCACTGATATCCTCCTGATTCATATTGCCAACCTCAGTAGCAATTTGCTTCATCTGCTTGCCGTACTTCGGGCCAAGTGTCTTAAAATTGGCTTTGATGGTCTTTTCAATTACCCCCGCGGTTTCCTTCAAATACTCCAACTCTTTTACGTTGACCTCGGAAAGAATCAGGCTTTCAACAGCACGTAACTGACGCTCAAACTTTTCGTCCAAAATAGGAATCATGGCTTTGGCCAACGGCTGACGCACACGATGCTTTTCCTTTTTGCGAATGCTTAGAATAAGTGAAGTGACTTTCTGAGCGATTTTCATGCGTTCTTCCAGATCAATGTCAATCGCAGAGGCGTTTGAAACAGGCATCTCCGAAAGGTGAACAGACTGCGAAACGTCTCTTCCGGTGACCGCATTCAGATCTAGGAACAGTTTCTCCGCATAGAACGGGGCAATCGGGCTCATTAGCTTCGCAACCACATCTAAACACGTATAAAGCGTTTGATAAGCAGATGATTTGTCTTTGGATTGCTCTCCTTTCCAGAATCTTCTTCGGCAAAGTCGTACGTACCAATTGCTCAGATCTTCATTTACGAAGTCTTGAATGACGCGACCGGCCTTTTTGGGCTCGAAAGCAAGGTAATGCTCGTCAACCTCAGCAATCAGCGAATTGAGTTTTGAAATAACCCAACGATCAATTTCTGGTCGTTCTTCAATTGGAACTTCTACTTCGCTGAAATCATAGCCATCAATGTTGGCATACAGCGCATAGAAACCGTAGGTATTGTAAAGCGTGCCGAAGAACTTGCGTTGAACTTCTGCAATGCCCTCAAGATCGAATTTAAGATTGTCCCAAGGTTCTGCGTTGGTGATCATGTACCAGCGCGTAGCATCTGGTCCATATTTGGTCAACGTTTCAAATGGATCTACAGCGTTGCCCAATCGCTTAGACATCTTCTGTCCATTCTTATCGAGGACAAGTCCATTGGAAACCACATTTTTGAACGCTACAGAATCGAAACACATCGTTCCTATAGCGTGTAGCGTAAAGAACCAACCGCGTGTTTGATCTACGCCTTCAGCGATGAAATCGGCAGGGAAATAACTTTTCTCGTCAATCAGTTCCTTGTTCTCAAATGGATAATGCAACTGCGCATAAGGCATTGCGCCCGAATCGAACCAGACATCAATCAGATCCATTTCACGATTCATAGGCTTGCCCGAATCGGAAAACAACACAATCTCATCCATGTACGGACGGTGCAGGTCGAAGAAACTGTAGTTTGCTTTATCCATGTTGCCAGAAGCAAAATCGGCCAACGGATTTGACGCCATTACACCAGCGGCAACCGCTTTCTCGCATTCTGCTTTCAGTTCTTCAACCGAACCAATGCACTTTCGTTCAGTTTTATCTTCTGTTGACCAGATCGGCAATGGAATTCCCCAGAAACGTGAACGCGAAAGGTTCCAATCCTGAAGATTTTCCAGCCAATTTCCGAAACGGCCTGTTCCGGTGCTTTCCGGTTTCCAGTTGATGGTCTTGTTCAGTTCAATCAAACGGTCTTTAGCTGCTGTGGTTTTAATGAACCACGAATCCAAGGGATAGTACAGAATCGGTTTGTCCGTTCTCCAGCAATGCGGATAACTGTGCTCGTATTTCTCTACTCGGAAGGCTTTGTTCTCTTCCTTGAGTTTGATGGCAATCCGCTCATCTACCGAAAGGTAATTATCGCGGCCTTGCTTCTTGGCCTGCTCCGCAATCTCTTCTTCCGTGTAATACTCAGCCTTCACGTATTCGCCAGCAAAGTCAGTTACTTCCGGGCGGAAACGACCTTGAAGATCTACCAACGGAACTTGGTTTCCTTCGCCATCATCAACCAGCATGGCTCCCATTCCAGCAATCTTGGCAACGCGTGCATCATCTGCACCGAAGGTTGGCGCAATATGAACGATTCCCGTACCGTCTTCGGTAGAAACGAAATCACCCGCAATTACCTTGAATCCTTCGCCATCTGGCTGCGCGTATCGCATCAGTTGCTCATAAGCAGTTCCGACCAATTCAGCGCCTTTGAATGTTGCTACAACCTGAAACGGGATGTGCTTATCGCCAGCGTTGTAATCTTCGAACGATAACTCAGCATTTTCTGGTTTGAACCATTTTCCTACCAGCTCCTTTGCCATAATGACAACGGTTGGCTCAAACGTGTACTGATTGAATGACTTTACGGCCACGTAATCAATCTTTTCTCCAACCGCCAAAGCCGTGTTTGAAGGAAGCGTCCAAGGCGTAGTCGTCCAAGCAACGAAGTAGGCTTTGCCTCCTAACTTTTCATCCAACGATTGTGCACGGAACTGCGCCACCACAGTCGTGTCCTTCACATCACGGTAAGTTCCCGGTTGATTGAGTTCGTGCGAGCTCAACCCCGTTCCTGCCTTTGGCGAATAGGGCTGAATGGTGTAGCCTTTGT
This sequence comes from Flavobacteriales bacterium, assembly GCA_021739695.1. Lineage (NCBI taxonomy): Bacteria > Pseudomonadati > Bacteroidota > Flavobacteriia > Flavobacteriales > Flavobacteriales bacterium. The sequence goes on from JAIPBM010000002.1 coordinate 219,561, forward strand.
AAAGAAGGCCTTTATCGTAAAGGTTCTTTAAAAGCCACCAAACAGACTCAATGTATTTGTTGTCGTAGGTAACGTACGGATGTTCCATATCCACCCAATACCCGATCTTGCGGGTTAGGTCGTTCCAAACGTCTGTGTACTTCATTACCGCCTTGCGGCAGGCATCGTTGTACTCAGCAATGGTGATGGTCTTACCGATGTCTTCCTTCGTAATTCCCAGTTCCTTCTCTACACCAAGTTCTATGGGAAGTCCGTGCGTATCCCAACCAGCCTTTCGCTTTACTTGGTAGCCTTTCAGCGTACGGTAGCGGCAGAAAATATCCTTGATGGTTCGGGCCATGACGTGATGAATGCCGGGCATTCCGTTGGCCGATGGCGGCCCTTCGTAAAACACGAATGGCTCGTTACCTTCTCGCGTTTCGATACTCTTCCTGAATATGTCGTTCTGTTCCCAGAACGCAAGTATCTCGTCTGCCACCTCTGGCAGGTTCAATTGCTTGTATTCCGTGTACTTTTTCGCCATCGTTTTTTCCAAAAGGAGCGCGAAGATACAAAAGCCTATTTGTTCAGAAACCTAATGACTTTTGGCATTAGGATAAATTAGGAATCATTTGTGCTAGAACGGGAGGAAAGTCGGGGAAACCCAAATCAATTCAGGTAAATTAGCAGCCGAATGAAAAACGCGTTGATCGTAGCCCTTTTAATCTCATCTGTGTCCTCGGTTTGGGCGCAAGACATGGAGTATGCACGGGCAACATTGGATAAACTGTGTTCGGATGAGATGGCCGGAAGAGGCTATGTGGACGATGGCGATAATGCCGCTGCCTTTTATATCGAACAGGAATTTAAGGCGATGGATCTTCCCACATGGGACTACCACTATTATCAACCCTTCACATTTCCGGTTAACACATTTCCTGGGAAAATGCAGGTGGAGGTGGATGGCAAACCACTTGAAGCAGGAAAAGCATTCATTGTGGAAGCTGATGCGCCATCCATCAAGGGTACGTACGAATTGATGTACCTGACGAAGTTGCCTGCGGTAGCGCCTTCTGGTCGTGTGGTGGATAGCACGGCCTCGTACAAAGGGATTGTGGTGTTGGCAGATAGTCTGCTGAGCAAATTGCCGCCTCCTATCCGAGCAGCTGTTTTATCAGGAATGAAGAAAGCAGGAGCCAAAGGAATTGTGCGGATTGCCGAAGAAAAATTGACCTGGAGTGTATCGAAACAGCAGGCGCCATTGGCGCAGATCGCTGTGCTGAAAGACAAATGGCCAAGTGGCGCCAAAGAGATCACCTTCAATATTCAGGCTGATTTTGAAAAGCGGCACCGTACGCAGAATGTGATCGCTTACGTAGAGGGCACAGAATTCCCCGATAGCTTCCTTGTGTTCACCGCACACTACGACCACTTGGGTAAAATGGGCGAGAGCGTGATTTTCCGCGGGGCAAATGACAATGCCAGTGGTGTTTCCATGCTCCTGAATTTGGCAAAGCATTATTCCTTGCGCGAAAATGCCCCGAAATACTCCATTGCCTTTATTGCCTTTGCTGCTGAAGAAACAGGCTTAGAAGGTTCGTTCTATTATGTGCAGCACCCGATATTTCCGCTTAGCAGCATCCGGTTTCTCGTAAACATGGATATTCTAGGAACGGGCGATGAAGGAATTACGGTAGTGAATGGATCGGTACACACGAAAGAATTCGATCTGCTTACGAAGATCAATGAAGACCGCGGTTACCTGACAAAGGTGAAAAAGCGCGGAAAGGCGGCCATTTCTGATCATTATCCGTTTTCGGAGGCAGGCGTTCCGTGCTTTTACATCTATACGATGGGCGGCATTCAGGCCTATCATGATGTGTATGACGTGCCAGAGACGTTGCCGCTAACGGAGTTTGAAGATGTATTCCGCCTGCTCACTGATTTTGTAGCCACCATCAAATGAGCATACTTTACATTGTCCCCACTCCGATCGGCAACTTGGACGACATGACATTCCGAGCCATTCAGGTGCTGAAAGATGTAGATCACATTCTGGCTGAGGACACGCGCACATCTGGAAAGCTGATGAAGCATTTCGAGATAGGCACGCCAATGAGCGCATTTCACTTGAATAACGAGCACAAAGTGGTTGGGCGTTGGGTGAACGAATTGGTATCAGGAAAGAGTCTTGCGTTGATCAGTGATGCAGGAACTCCGGCCATTTCTGACCCAGGTTTTCTGCTTGTTCGCGAAGCGATAAAAGAAGGAGTAAGGGTGATCACTTTGCCTGGGGCAACTGCGTTTGTACCAGCGTTGGTGAATAGCGGATTGCCTTGCGAAAAGTTCCATTACGAAGGATTTCTTCCTCATAAGAAGGGAAGAGCCACACGCATTGCCGAATTGGTTGGAAAGGATGTGACGAGCGTTCTCTACGAAAGTCCGCACCGCATTCTGAAGACACTTTCTCAATTGCTTGAAGCGGCTGGTCCAGAACGGATCGTGTCCATTTCGCGCGAGATCAGCAAGCTGCACGAAGAGACCGTTCGGGGTACCATTCCTGAGGTGATCGAGTACTACGAGAACAATCCGATCAAAGGCGAGTTTGTATTGGTGCTTCAGGGCCGCTCCTGAAACGTACCTTTGCGCGCTACCATCATCTCTTGGAACTCAACGGAAGTATAAAAGACGGGCTCAATTTTATGCGGAAGGTCACCTTTCGCAGAGCTTGGAATGCGCTGAAAGTGCTCTTCAGTTTCTATTACACGAAATACACGGGTAAACCCACACAATGGGGTGTGCCGATCAGTATTTCGTTTGAGCCGACCACTAGTTGCAACCTGCGTTGTCCTGAATGCCCAAGTGGTTTGCGGCAGTTTACGCGCCCAACCGGTATGTTGGATAATGGCTTCTTCCGCGATACGGTGGAGCAATTGAAGGATGATTTGCTTTACCTCATCTTCTACTTTCAAGGCGAACCGTACCTCAATCCTGACTTTTTGGATATGGTGAAGTACGCTTCCGAACGCGGAATTTACACCGCCACAAGCACAAACGCTCATTATCTAAAGGATGAAAACGCCCGAAGAACTGTGGAAAGCGGTTTGGACCGCATGATCATTTCCATTGATGGCACCACGCAGGAAACCTATCAGAATTACCGCATTGGTGGCAATTTGGAAAAGGTGATTGAGGGCGCAAAGAACGTGGTGAAATGGAAGAAGGAACTGAATTCGCAGACGCCTCATCTCATCTTTCAATTTCTAGTGGTTAAACCGAACGAACACCAGTTGGAGGATGTGAAGAAGTTAGGGAAAGAAGTGGGGGTTGACGAAGTGCGTTTCAAAACCGCGCAGATCTACGATTACGAGAACGACCCGAACAAGCTCATTCCTGATAACCAGAAATACAGCCGATACAAGAAAACGGCTGACGGCCACACATCACTCAAAAACCCGCTACTGAACCATTGCTGGAAACTCTGGCATTCGTGCGTGCTTACATGGGACGGATTGGTGGTTCCGTGTTGCTTTGATAAAGACGCCACACATCAGCTAGGCGACCTCAAAAAGAACTCTTTTGACGAGATCTGGCAAGGCGAGAAATATCAGGAATTCCGAAAATCCATTCTCCGCAGTAGAAGCGAAATTGACATCTGCGCCAATTGCACCGAGGGCACGAAGGTTTGGGCGTAGAGACGCCACGCATGGCGTCTCTACGATTTCGCCAAATGCGCCTGCACCATCCTTATCTGACTATAGCTGTACTGTCCGTTGAGCTTGGTGTAGATCTCTCCCGAATTAGCGCCCTTGTTAGATTTTAGGGTCTGCTCAATCGTTTCGCGGTCGTCTTCATCCAGGTACTTATCAATGGCCAGCTCGCCTGCTTCAATGCCTTTGGCAATATGGCCTTCGATGGTGGTATTGGCCAATCCCCGTTTTTCTGCAATTTCTGCAATCGATAAACCGTCTTTGGCCAAGTCATAAGTCACCTGATAAGTGGCACCTTTCTCTGGTTTCGTTCCGCCTTTTTTCTTGCGCGTTTTTCCCGATTTGGTTTTCGTGTTCTTCGGATGTTCTTCAACAAAAGAGACGATCTGGCCAACCAATTCTTTTCTCTTGGCAATGCGCGCTTCGTCTTTTTTGGGCTGAGGCGTCACCTCTTTTCCTTCGATGATGCAGCGGGCGATGTGCTCGGCCATATCCATTTGCTCCCATTTTTTCATGAAGAGAAGATCAATCTCCGCCAAAGCCGTCTGGTAGGTCTTGGTGCGCGAAAACTGTTTCACTTCCTCCAAGTGCTTGACGAGGATGAACAGGTTTTTCTGAACGAATTCGATGTAGTAAGCGCTTCCCTTTGCAATGCGGTCCAATAGCTTTTCGTATTCGCGATGGTGGAGACAATAGCGGATCTGCTGTCTGAATTTGTCCGTGTTTCCAGCCTCTCGTGCGATATTATTTGAAAGAATGGACAGTGCCGATTTCATCTCTTCATCTTCAAATTCACCGCTCGAATCGTGTTTCTGTTCAATCTGAGCAATCAGTTTTTGAATCTCGCTGAGATCAAACGTTTCCGCCATCAGCGAAGCGAGGTAATTGGCCTGTTCCTGCTGAAGGATGGTGTTCAACGGTTCTTGGGCATCTTTCACTTTCCCGAATTCCACCACCTGATCATCGGTAGAAACCACGCTTGAATCGATCTTGGTTCTCAGGATCAGTCCGTTCAAAGATGTCAATCGCGAAAGCGCCACATAAACCTGTCCGGGCGCAAAAGCGTACCCCACATCGATCACGGCCCGTTCAAATGTCAACCCTTGCGATTTATGTACGGTAATGGCCCACGCCAATTTGATGGGATACTGGCTGAATTTCCCCACCACTTCCTCCTCCAGATCTTTGGTGGTCTCGTTAACCGAATATTTCTTGTTCTCCCAAGTTTCGCGTTTCAGCACGTAAGGCTCGTTGGTGCCGGCCATCAGTACCTCAATGCTATTATTCTTGATGGATTTCACCTTGGCCAACTTGCCGTTGAAGTAAATGCCATCCACCGTGTCGTTCTTCACAAACATCACTTGGGCACCTTCTTTCAGTTCTAAACTGTGCAGAACCGGATAGATGTTCTCGGGAAAATCGTCCTCAATTTCCGCTTCAAAATAGTGCGTTTCGGCTTCTAGCTTGTCCAACTCTTGGCGGTTCAATTCGTCTGCCTTGTAGTTGTGCGTGGTAATGGTAATGGTGTCTTTGGGAATAGAACCACCTTCGTGAAAATGCGCATTCAGCTCATCAATATCCGCTTGCGTAACGATGTTGTTCCGTAGGTTATTCAGAATGGAAATGAAGGTGTCATCCTGCTGACGGAAGATCTTATCCAATTCGATGTATACAAAACCAGCCTGCCGCAAACCGACTGATTCGAAAAAATGCGGACTGCGATAATACTGGCTCATTTTGCTCCATTCCCGATCTTTTACAATCGGAGGAAGCTGATACATATCCCCGATCATCAGCAACTGAACACCACCGAAAGGCTGCGAATAATTGCGTTTTACGCTGCGCATCCGCGAATCGATGGCGTCCAGCAGATCGGCACGGAGCATACTCACTTCATCAATAATGATAAGGTCGATATTTCGTAGCACATCGCGCCTTTTAGCGTTCAGCGGATGGCGCCTCACCAAGCTTCGTTGCGTATAAAAACTCGCACCGTCTGGAACCTCATCCGGAAGGTTTCTATCTGGTAGAAACGTGCCTAACGGTAAGAGGAATTGTGAGTGGATGGTTGTTCCGTTGGCGTTCAGGGCCGCAATACCCGTGGGAGCAAGTATCACATGCTTCTTGTGGGTGGATGCCGAAAGCTGACGAAGAAAAGTGGTTTTTCCTGTTCCTGCCTTTCCAGTAAGAAAAACATGACGGTTTGTGCTATTCACAAACTGTGCGGCCAAAGCGGCCATTTCGGTTACTTCCATTGTTGCCATGGGAGTTCGAAGATGGGAAAAACTAAATTACTATCGGATAAGTGTTACCGTTCCCAGCTTTTCAAACGAAGTATTGTTGTAAAAATCAGCCTTCACTTTGTAGGTATAAACGCCTTGAGGCGCAGGTTTTCCTTTGTAGTTGCCGTCCCAACCAACAAGTGTAATGTCTCGCACATTGGCAGATCGGTACACTTGTGTTCCCCACCTATCGTGTATCGTAAGTTCTGCGGAAAGAACACCAATTCCGTACCCTTTGAATCGGGAATTTTCCTCTGTTCCAGCGGGAATGAAGGCGTTTGGGAGGTAGATCACGGGTTGTAGCAACACTTCAATGGTCTGCGAAGCGGAATCGGAGCAACCATGCACATCCATTGCAATGAGCGACACATCATAAAATCCTTCAATGCCGAATAGATGGGAGGTGGGCATTTCCGTGTTTGATTCACCATCTCCAAAATCCCACAGGAACGAAGACCCACCTGTTCCAGAATAAGAGAATGTGCCAGCAACAAGCGTGGTTAAAATCTCTGGATCAATAGAAAATGTTGCCGTTGGCGGAGCGTAAACCTCTACGGTCTGAACAACAGTGTCGATCATGCAACCACCCTCGAGGATCAGCGTTACTGTAAACGCTCCACTTCCTGAGTAAGTGTGCGAAATGCTATCAGATGTGGCTGTGTTTCCGTCTCCCAGTTCCCAGCTGAACGAGGTTGCGCCAGAATTGGTGGTTGCCTCCAAGACCATCTCATCACCTTCGCAAACGTTGGTAAACGTAAAATTCGACTCCGGTGGAAGTTGCTGTAGCATGACGGTTTCAGTATCAACACAACCGATGCTATCGGTAACTGTAACGGAATAAACACCTTCAGCCAAATTGGTTTCGATGTTGTTCGTGTTACCTGAAGGAGGCCACAGAAATGAGTATGGAGGAGTTCCGTCTGTTACTGTTGTTGCTATTTCTCCATTAGCCGCTCCACAATCTGGTTGGGTAAGGTTTAGCGAAACCTGAGGAGGCGGAATACTATCAATCTTCACGTTGATGATCTGCACGCAATTGTTAGCATCTGTTATAGTGACAAAATAATCGCCTACCGCAAGGTTAGAAGCCGTAGCCGTATTTTGTGGTGGAAATGTGTTCCATGAATAGGCATAAGGAGCAGTACCAGAACTTGGAACAGCTGTGGCTGCGCCAACTCCTTGTCCGCAATCGGAAACGCGATTTTCTATCGTTGCATTAGGGGCGAAGTCATTCGTCAAGATGATTTGGTTGGTTGCTGTGCAACCAGCCTGATCAGTTACAGTAACCGAATATACACCTGCGTAGAGGTCAATTGCGTTAGGTGTCGATTGAATAGGGCTTGTGTTCCATGCGTAAGTGAATCCACCAGCTCCACCTGTGGCAACAACGCTTATAGACCCGTTGTTAAAACCACAATCTGGACGAACTGTAGTGATGGAATTGTTTATAGAAGTCGGTTGGGGAATGGTGATTGAAATGGTTTCCTGGCAGCCCGTTGCATCCGTTATGCTGACACTGATAGGCCCTCCAGAAAGTCCTGTAGCGTTCTGCCCAGTCTGTGCGGGTGACGTTTGCCAAGTGATTGTGTAGGGCGAGACTCCACCCGCAGGAATTATCTGTGCAGTACCATCTGAATAACCATTGCAACTCACGCCTGTGGTGGTACGATTGGTCAGGTCAAATGGACTATTGTTTTGGATGGTGATACTGCGGTATTCCTGACAACCGTTGGCATCGGTAACCCTTGTTAGATATGTTCCAGGAGTAAGCCCCGAGGCAATGGCTGTGATCTGAGCTGGGCTTGTATTCCACCAATAGGTATAAGGTTCGGTTCCAAGTGTGGCGACCGCTTCTGCCGATCCGTTATTTTGACCACAGCTGGCTGCAACTACATTCGTCACGACCACGTCTGGGCCAATGAAATCTACGCTGAATGAAAAAGTAGTTCCAGCAGGAGTTTCGTTTCCGCAGTTGTCTTGATAAGAGTTGCCATCGCTTCCAGAACCGATGGTGATAGTATAGGTTCCTGTTGTCATAATTTTATTTGCAAACCGAATCCGCAACTGATCTGAACGCCCACCCGTGCAACCCATGGCCGTAACATTGGTTACCACAACATTTTCCGGACCAGTAACGGTTATTTCTGATCCGTTTCCTGCAACACTGGAACAGTTGAATGCTTCGCTGAAAAATAAAAAGACCTCCTTCGGGTTACAGCGTCTCTTTAGGCTGATCGAATCGGGAACCGCAGGTTGATTATCAACGATTGATGCATTTCCTGAAAAAGTTAAGGTGTATCCGTTTTGCGAAGCAGTGAAATTGCTTACCATCAGTGCATACGATTCTCCTGCTTGAACGGCCACGGGAGCGTTCTGATTGGAGCCGCTTGAACCATTATTGTTTCCCGACCCTGAATTGCTCAAACCTGTGGAACCAGCATCCGCTGAATAATTGCAGCTCAATGGTAAATTGGTTCCGGCCAGAATTCCCGTACATGAATCATTCGACAAATTGTACAGCGCGAAATCATAATCGTCACTTGCGTTGTTTGGTGCCAGTTGAAATTGAAGATTTCCGGATGTATTTGCAGTAAATGTGTACCACACCGAATTCACTTCCCCGTTTCCAAGACAGGTGGTTGCCGGTGCCACTTCTTGCTCCGCACCAACCCCGCTGTAAGCCACATTCTGCGTGTAGCTGCTACTGCACACATAAATGGCATCAAAGCAATCTTGCTGCGCCTGCACCACCGATAGTGTGCTCAAGCATAGCAAAAGGGCAAGAAAACCTTTTTGGATAATGTGCATTTAGGTTGAATAGGAATTAGCAGTACGCTTGCGCAGGGCCTTGGTTGCTGAATTTTGGTTTTATCGAACGGGCAAGCTACCAAAATCACGTAACGGTTATTTTAAATGATGTTTCAATTCCCATATACTGATATTGCGATATTTGGCGCCATGCGCCACCTTCTTACTTTCCTGCTGCTCGCAGTTTCTCTAAGTAGCTTCTCCCAGTCTGTTGATGAATCGATAAGCAAGAAGACGCAGCGCTTGAATGAGATCAGCAAGGAATCGGAGCAAATTCTGGATGAACTGGAAGCACTGCGCTTAAAATGGATCCGCGAACAATTGGACGAAATGGGTTATCCGAAATCATCCAATGCATTTGAGGTGATCAGACATTTAGCCTTAACATTGGGATATTCTGAAAAAGATGAGCAGGCCGCTTGGGTGCAACATATCGTTATTCCAGAAGTGGAATTCGCCAATGTTTCCAGAACGAACGACTTTAGGATTGATTCATTGGTTTCCACCGGTTCAGCCAAAGAAGAAGACTATTTTCTGAAGAAGATCGGTGAAGATGGAACGATGGAATTTGATGGTTTCGGTTACGACCGAGGCCACTTGGCGCCTTCCGCTGATTTCCGTTGGAGCCAAAAGGCATTGAGCGAAAGTTATTACTACAGCAACATGAGCCCTCAGAAACCGGAATTCAATCGCGAGCGTTGGGCAGAACTCGAATCGTGGGTGCGCACCTATGTCATCGACTTCGATGAACCTGTGTTTGTCGTCACAGGACCGATACTGAAGGACGGACTCAAACAGCAAGGCGAAGACCACGTTTCCATCCCCCAGCAGTTCTATAAGATCATACTGGATGTGGAAGGAGCGGAGCACAAGGCAGTGGCATTTCTAATGCCCAATGAGCACTGCGCGTATCCTGTTTCCGGTTACGTAACGAGTATTGATACAATTGAGAAACTAACTGGATTAGACTTTTTCAGTTCCTTGGATGATGCGGAAGAAAACAAGCTCGAAGCAATGAATTCCTTGGACGGCTGGGTGCACGAGGACAACTCCGAATTCGGGGAAGTTGCCCCACTGAAAGCACCTCTTCCCAAAGGCTATTTCAATACGCTTCAGGCAAAGTATAAAGTGGGAGAAAAGACCAAGATCTGCGGTACCGTGGTGGCAGCAAAACGGAGCAGAAAAGACGCAGTTTATCTCAATTTTGACCAGAAATATCCGCGGAATGTATTCTACGCCAGCATCTGGAAGAACAATCAGAACAACTTCAGTTATGATCCAGAGAAGGAATTCTTAGGCAAGATCATCTGTGTAGAAGGCAAGGTGGAACTGTACAACGACCAAGCTCGCATCAGCGTCAATCGCGAAGAGCAGGTGAGTTATTGGGAAGATGTGATCGGGGAAAAGGATTGAAAAAAATCGTAATCATATTGTTTGTGCTACTGGTTGCGGGTTGCCAAACGGACCCACTGCCCTGCCGATATGATTGTGCTGATGACCCAACACTTTCCGATAAGCGCGTGCTTATTATCGGATTAGACGGTTGCCGAACAGATGCCTTTTTACAGGCAAACACGCCTGTAATGGATTCACTTTCTGCTGCCGGCAATCTCTACACTGATGTGAACCGTGGTCCGCACACAGTAAGTGCTCCAGGTTGGAGCGCTTTGCTTACGGGAGTTTGGAGCGACAAACATGGCGTCATCAGCAACGATTATTCAAATTCCCATTTTGACTTATATCCAGATCTGTTTACGCGGTTGAAGGAACGCTTCCCCTGTAAACGGATGTATTACGTTAACAGTCACCCGATCGTATCGGAAGGAATGTTGGCCATGGCCGATTTTGGAAAGGTGACGGGCGATGATGCCGAAGCTGCTTCTGATGCCGCGCAACTCATGCAAATGTGCCAGCCCGATGTCATGTTCATTCATCTGGACGACATTGATGGTGAGGGGCACGATACGGATTTCGACCCTCAGAATGAACGTTACATTGCTGAAATAGAGGACTGCGACCGTCAGATCGGGGCTATTCTTCGCGCCTTCAAAACAGCGTTTCCCACACAGGAGCATCTTGTGTTTGTAACCACCGATCACGGAGGCGAAGGAGGCGGCCATGGAAATGGTGATGACAACCTGAATATCACACACGTATTCATGATCGGAAGTTCTAATCTTGGTGAAATCTGGAAAGACACGATTGCCGAGCAGGTGGATCTATATCCAAGCGTGCTTCAGTTTTTGGAAGTGGAGATTGATTCCACCTGGGGCTTGGATGGAAAGACGTTGATAAAATGATCGCCTATCTCGAACCCTTAAAGCAGCTTTTTGAGGCAAATGCCAACGGAGAAAATGCCGAGGCGATGAAAGCTTATATGAAAGGAAGATTCGAGTTTTTCGGAATCAAATCGCCAGAAAGAAGAGAACTTCAAAAGCAATTCTTGAATGAGTATGGAGCGCCTATTCCGTTCGACCCCGATGTTTTTAGAGCACTGTGGCAAGCTGAGCAGCGTGAGTTCCAAATGTTCGGGTTGGACCTATTGCGGAAGCAGGCGAAAAAAGTGCAGGAAGGCGACCTTCATTTGATTGAGGAACTCATCCTTACCAAAAGTTGGTGGGACACGGTGGATGGTCTCGCCTCGTGGGTCTGTGGCCCTTACTTCCAGAAGTTTCCCGAAAAAACGCAATCGGTAACAGATGCTTGGGCTGTTTCAGAAAACCTGTGGTTGCGTAGAACAAGTATTCTGTTTCAACTTGGATACAAACAACAAACTGACACGGAGATTCTCCTAGATCACATCGAAAAGAACCTCGGTTCAAAGGAATTCTTCATCAACAAGGCCATTGGTTGGGCACTGCGCGAATACGCGAAGACCGATCCTGATTTCGTTCGAGAGTCTGTCAATCGTATGAAACCAGAGCTTCATCCTTTGAGTGTTCGTGAGGCACTGAAAAACCTGTCCTGATCTTTGGAATAGCCTATTGCGTTTCTTAACTTGAACCCATGGCAAACACACATTTAATCGAAGAGATCACAAAGCTTACGATGAAACTCAAAAAAGACCATCCCGATGTTTTCGAACATTTGGATGAGAACCCGATTACCCTAAAATTCACAAGTGGCCAAGGCGCAGATGAATCCGAACTGCACGAATATCTGGAGACCTTGAAGGATCTACTTGAGAAGCATGGCTCGTAAATTCAGTTACTGATGTAAGTAAGTGCGAATATGATGGTTACATACAGCCATAGAAACGAGAATGCGATATGAACAATTGTTTCAAAGACCTTTCCTTTCCAAACCTGAGACGAGTAGCCGAAGAACTGGAATAGGAGGCGAACGCCCCAAAAAATAGCCAGGCCGAGCGAAAGTGTTCTACCTAAATGTGTGGTCGTTATTTCGTGGGCAGAAGTGATGCATAAAACGCCCATCAGCAGAACCACGAAGGCGATGAAGAACGAATGCACATACATCAATTGTCTGTTGATAAGGCTCAATGAAACGAGTTCCTTTTTCCAATTGAAATAGGAAGGAAAAACTGCGTGAATGAGCGCTAAGGCGACAAAAAGCCAACCGATGATTTTAAGATGCAGTTCCATTTTTCGATAATGAGAAGATGGTGACAAAAGGCGTCAGATTTTTTTCGGAATGAACAGAAAAGTGAGCCTTTTCAAATGTGTTGAGCCACGTTTTTCTAGTATGGAAATGAAAGAATCCAATGGTGTAAGCAATAAAATTCATAGTGCTTCGCAGGTGTTCAACTACAACTACTTTTCCATTTGGTTTTGTTATTCGATTAAGTTCAGCAAAGAATCCAATTCGCTCCTTGTCATTCCGAATTTCGTGGGCTGACATAAATACAATTACAAGGTCAATTGTTATGTCATTCAACGGAATTTTCGCTGTTGAAATGGATGTCGTTCCCGGAAACGGAGTGCTGACCTTCCGCGCTCGTTTGATGGAAACCTCCGTATGTTTTTTGGGGTCGTAAAAATCGAAAGTTTGGAGTTGAGTGGTTCCAAAATGCTGTTGGATCAACTGGCTTGTCTCGTCAAACCCCGCATGAATGTTCACAATGGTTTTCGGAATCTCATCCAGTTCATTTAACCAGTTGAGAGAATAGAGTTCCGAGGCATCGTAAACGTAGAAAGTGACCAAAAGAGATATACTTGTTGTAGCTAAGATCAATACTGCGATGACATGCGCCACGGTGGACAAACTCCCCAAACCGTTAGCAACGATCAGAAGCAAAATGGCCAAACCAAATGCCAGAACGAAGAAATGCCAATTGAAACTTATAACTGTCCAAATACCTTGGAATGGTTTTCTCATCCTTTCCACTTTTCTTTTCGTCCCTTCTTCCATGAGTAGGGAATTTCGGTGATGATGAAAGCGTTAGCGAGCTGCTTGCTGCTTAAACCGAGACTGTCTAGGTATGCAAATTGCTGATTCAGCACTTCAATTGGTCTTGGGTTCCAATTCTGTCTTACTCCTTCAATGATCAGAACCTCTTTTTTGCTTTCATCATAGGTAAAAGTAAATGGCAGCGGACCAGCAAAACGCCTCGCTTCTTTCCAGTCTGAAAAGGGCGATCCCAACGGCAGTTTAGCATCCTCTGTTGCAACATTCACCTCAAGTTCGAAATCTGATTTGGTTGAGTCGATTTTCAGAACGCCATTGGTGTTCTCCGAGCGAATGTCCGTTGTGGAATAATTGTAATGGGTGAACAGATTACCGAAAAACTCCATTTTCTTTCGGTCCGTTTCTGATTTGATGATGTAGAGACCACGAAGGTTTTTTCCAGCACGGGTCGTGTATCTCACGAAGATCCGATAGCCGATCAGAAAAAAATCGTTTCCAAGGAATTTTGGAAATCCTTTTGGACGAAGGCCTTTGGTTTGAACCATCGCTACAGCAACAAATGCCCATTTGTCATCGAACGTGTCAAGACGTAGGCATTCAGGAATGAGCGGCTGTAGATCCTCTTTTGGAATAGCAAACGTGAGAACCACCGAACTATCGAAGTAAGCATTAACCGCAAACGGATGATCTTTTAGGAAGTCAAGCATGCTATTTCGGGTTCAATTTGAATTCGCGGTAATAGACAAAAGACACAAACAATACAGCAAACATGGCGTTAAACCGTCCCCAAAGTAATAGGTCTGGAACCAGAATGAACTCAAGTACATTCATTGTAAGAACAATGACAATTTGAGCAACAGCATTGAATTTTGAGGCCACTCTGCTCAAAACCCAAACACCCATTAGAATTTCTGAAAAGCCAATGCCTACTGTTAGAAAAGGACCGTAATCAGCGCCTAGAATTTGGGAGACAATCATTTCGTGCCTCGGAACAAGTCCGAAAACCTTGCAAACAAGTCCGTTTATAAACCAGACCAACGCCACCAAGAAGCCTGAGTATTTGTATAAAAGAGACCGATTCATGATGTGGTTTTCGAAAGTAGCGAATATGAAAGCTAAACGATCAAATGTTTCTGCAACAATTGACCGTTCATAACCGTGCTTGAAGGGTATCTTTGCGCGCTCAAAACCCCAACATGCGTTTACTCCTTTTTCCTGTTCTCCTTTTTTCATTCTTCATCGCCCACGCGCAATACAAAGACCCCAAAGGTTATGTGGCGTCCGATTCCAATCAGGTGTCGCCAGCTAAATACAATTGGGAGAAGAACGCTACTTACAAGAAATACACCCGGGAAAGTTATTATTTGGTGATGCGCGATAGCGTGAAAATTGCCGTTGATGTCTACATCCCGAAGGTGAAAAAAGGACATCATGGTAAGTTCCCGACCATATTGCACCAATGGCGCTATTGGAGGAATTTTGAGTTGAAATGGCCATATAGCATGCTAAGCAAAGCACCGAATGGTCCACTCGGAAAGTTCTTCAAGAAGATTGTTGCCAATGGCTATGTGCTGGTGAGTGTGGATTCGCGCGGGTCGGGCGCATCTGATGGTTGGAGAGCCCATCCTTGGACGGAATCTGAACGAAAAGACATGACCGAGATCATCGACCATATCATTGCGCAGCCATGGAGCGATGGGAAAGTGGGTGTGGCTGGCGTTTCTTACAGCGGAACCACTTCCGAATTTGCAGCCATTGAGCAACATCCAGCTGTGAAAGCAGTCGTGAACATGTATTCACTTTTTGATGTGTATCCGGACAATGCTTTCGTTGGCGGAATTCACAACATTGGTTTTACAGAGGTTTGGGGCGAAGCCAACGAAGCACTGGATAGAAACGAATTGCCTCCAAAGGCTGGCAAGGCCAAGAAATTCGTGAAAGGAGTTTCTATTCCGAAGAAGTTGTTTGATGGCCGAAGTGCCGAGGGTGTTTTCGAAAAAGCGCAGGAAGATCACAAGCAAAATGCAAACGTGAACGATGGCGCATTTACGATTGTGTACGGCGATGACAAGGCCAAGAGTAAAGCGGCAGTCAGTTCAGATGTGTTCAGTCCGCACACCTATTGGAAATTGGAAGATGCCAGCGGAGCTGCCATTTACAACTG